>CAZYMK010000191.1:2182-6092 GCA_964648885.1 uncultured Geobacter sp.
CTTCATACCAGCCTGATCCTCCCGGTCAGCAGTTCCTGCATCATCCCCTGCTTCATCAGCCGGGTCTTGTCCCGCTTCTGCTCCAGTGCGGCGATCTCGGTGTCCATGTCGGAGAGGATGGAGGCGATGGCGGCTTGTTCGGCTTTTGTAGAAGGCAGGCATACTTGATAAGAGAGAAGTTGTGCCTTCCCAATTTCCAGAAATGTACTGCCGCTACACAAACCGATGAATCCTGATTTTTGAGTTGTAAGCAAATAATAGAGGAATTCGAAATCTGTAGCATCAAACGGTATGAAATTTTTGAAACCCTGATTTGTTGAAACTGGCACTCTATTAATGGCGCATTCACCGATTGTTGCCCGTGAAGTCATGACGATTGAATGCGACGGGAGCATCTCTGCAGAACTAAACTGCAACCCCGAAGATGTAATCTTTCGGTTTGTGTCACATAGATACTTACGCCCAGTAAGAGCTGTTATATCAGTCGGCGTGCACCAAGGGATTTCCCCGTCCCAAAACTGCGACACTGAAGTGCTTGGCGTTCCGCCGCTACGAATGTTAGCAATTTCCCCCAGCCTCTTCACCTCCCACTCCCCACTGAACCCCGGCAGGCGGCGCTTGCCGGTCAGCAGTTCCTGCATGGCGGCCTGTTTCATGTCGCGCTTTTTGGCGATCAGCTTGTCCAGCGAGGCGATCAGGGCATCCACATCGGAGAGGGCGCTGGCGATGGCGCGTTGTTCGGGAAGAGGAGGGAGGGGGATCTTTAGAGACTTAAAATATGGAAGGCCAATTGTTTTGATGGTGTTGCCAATAGCAATCCGTTCAAATTCAGCTTTGTTCAATTGCAGCCAGTAATAAAGAAAATGGTTATCCAGTTCTGTGCCGCAGGTCCATGCCATGAAATGCTGACTCACTGCCATGGACAACTTCATAATGGCACTTTTCCCTACTCCCGCATCTCGGGAGAGCACAACAGTTCCTGCCGAATGCACAACAGCAGACGAGTTTGCAACGCCCTTTGGCGTAATTGACGCATAAGTCTCTTCAATATAGAGGTTATCGAGAACAGGCGAGTCAGCTAGAGAAATCCACTTGATGGTTCCATTCCAATATTCAGGGTGCTTCTTGTCAGGCGTATGGCCGCTCCCTCGTTTTGCAACACGATCAAGGAGTACATCATCCCACTCCTCCGGGATCACCCCCAGCTCGGTCTGTTTGTACCCCGGCATCAGTTCCATACAAACCCCATACCCATAAAATCGCTCTTCTGTGTGCACATACCTGACAACGTGCACACGAAATGGCACTTTTGCATGCACGTCTTAGCCAACATGCATAGAAAAGCGGTAATTTCTATGCACGTCAACATGGTCGCAGGTAAAGAATCCGATTTCTTACTCATAAGAAGGGCGTCATCGGTACGAAATGGCAATTTCATACTCATGATATCGTTCCGACGCGACTGCCCGCATTGGTCAACAGCTCATAAAGTGCGTCATTGAGGTAGAAATTTTCCTTGCCCAGTTTGTGTTTGGAAAGCAGCCCGATCGTTACCAGCTCTTCCAGATACTTTGCTGCTGTTTTTCGCGTAACCTGCAGCTCCTGCATGACAAACTCAATCTTGGTGTAGGGATGGCGGAAAAGGTTGTTAATCAGATCCTGGCTGTAAATTTTGGGCAGTTCATCACGCAGTTTGTGTTTATGATGCTGCATCAGCTCCTTGATTCCCTGAATCAGCACCACCGTCTGCTGTGAGGTCTGCTCTATCCCTTCCAGCATATACAGCAGCCACTCCTGCCAGTTGTTGTCTGTCCTTACGGTCTGCAGCAGCTTGTAATAGGCAGCCTTGTTCTGGTTGATGTAGCGGGAAAGATAGAGCACCGGCACGGTCAACAGTCCCTGCTTGACCAGATAGAGAATGTTGATGATCCGGCCAGTCCTGCCGTTGCCATCGTAAAACGGGTGGATGCTTTCAAACTGGTGATGAATGACCGCCATCTTGACCAGCGGGTCCCAGTCGCACAGCTCATCATTGTTAATGAACTGCTCCAGATTGTGCATCAGGGCAAGGATCTCTTCAGGGTGTTGAGGTGGCGTATAGACAATCTCGCCGGTCTGCTCGTTTTTCAGTGCGGTTCCCGGTAGTTTGCGGAAACCGGCACGATTTTCCTCAATGCCGCCATGAATTTCCAGAATGTCGTTATTGGTGAGCAAACCGCTCCGCTTGACCTGCTCAAAGCCGTTGCGCAATGCAGCAGAGTAGTTATGAACCTCTTTGGCAGCAGTGCTTACAAAGTTCCGCGCTATACTGTCGCTGCGATACAGGTCATCATGGGTGGTAATGATATTCTCTATGGCGGAGCTGTCTTTGGCCTCCTGCAGGGCAAGGGTATTGATCAGAATTCTCTGATTGGGGATACTGGCAGCAACACCTTTCAGTTCTGCCAATGCCTGATGGGCTTTTGCCAGCTTTTTTAATACGGTTTTTGTCTCAAGCTCTATTGGTGGCGGCAGCATAGGCAATGTACTCATCTGTTCTACCCTCCATCCTGCATCAAAAAACCCATCCGCTGCAGGTGTGCATCCACCCTGGCGCTCAACGCCTCCACCTCAACCGTTAACTGTGGCAGCGGCGTGGCATACCGTTCAGCCAGCTGCCTGATCCGGCTGGTCAGGGCCTGTGATACCCGGTCCAGCTCGGTCTGCACATCAGCTGCCAGTGTAGCCAGCCATTTATCATCCACGGTCAGCGTCTTCACCTCTTCCTCGGTCAGGTCGGTATACCTGGCCTTTACCTTGGCATCCAGTACCTTCTGGGCATCCTTCACCTTTTTACCGGCAGCGGATTCCGTTTCAATCAACTCCAGGTACTCGGTCAGCAGCGTGCGCTCATCAGCAGCATCCTTGGACTGCTTGATCTGGGTCAGCCGCGCCTTGACGCTGGCCTTGGTCAGTTTACCCTTGTCGTTTTTGGCCTCTTCCAGCAGGCCATCCTCGCCGCTCTGTTCCTCTTCCAGCTCTTCCGTCCGGCGGTTGATACCGTCCCGCTCGGTCTCCAGCTTTTCAAGCTGCTGCTGGTCAGTGGCAAAGTAGCGGTTGATAATCAACGGCTGCGGGATCAGTTCCGCTGATCCCAGCCAGCCGTCACTGGCGATCAGGTAGACATCATCCTGCATGATCTCGCTCCAGTAGGTCATCAGGTGCTGGTAGACGTCGTAGTGGTCAATCAGCGCCACATCGTTAAACACGGTCAGCAGCTCCTCGCTGATCTGCTCGATCAACTGCTTGGGGTGGCTACCGATGCCTATCCCCTTCAATGCCGGGGTGACGCTGTTCTTCCACTGGCCAAACCTGTTGGAGACTGAGCTGGTAAAGGCGATGAACTCGGCATTGTCAAAGATGGTACTTTTGATACTTCCCCCTTCGACTCCGCTCAGGGGACGGCAGGATTCCTGGTGGGTGAGCGGAGTCGAACCCACCGTCAGCCTGCTGTAGCCGGGGCGATCTGCAGGGGCAAACAGTTGCGCCTTCAAGCCGGGGCAGACCTGCCAGTAGGGGGCCAGCCCTGCTACATCACGGTTGGGGATGCCCCCTTTCAGGTGGGCTTCAATGTCCTGAATATCCTCTGCTTCAGTGGCGTCAATATAGCGCGGGATGTTGAGGTTGAAGTCGTTGGCCTCGATCTCGGCCCGGCTGACCATACGGGAGTATTTGGCAACCTCAATCTGCTTGGTAAAGACATCGACAATCTTGTGGATGTCCTGATGGCGCAGGCGATTCTTGTTGCCGTCCTTCACATATCCCTTGCTGGCATCAACCATGAAGATGCCGCTGCGGCTGGCAGCGTGCTCCTTGTCCAGCACGATGATGCAGGCCGGGATGCCGGTGCCGTAGAACAGGTTGGCAGGCA
>CAZYMK010000192.1:0-6073 GCA_964648885.1 uncultured Geobacter sp.
GTACGTCACGCTTTCGGCCTATCTGGCCCAGACCGCTCGCAACCTCTACTACAGTGATCAGTTTGATAAAGAAGGGCAAGAAGTCAGCTTTTTCTCCTACCGGGAACTGCTGGAGAGCATCAGGATTCCGAGCGGCCGCGAAGTAGGCTGGCGTGAGTTTGCCGGTTGGTTCAGTCGAATGCGGCAGCAGTTCATCGGCCTTGATCCGCATCAGGTCTTTGAAGAGATTCGCGGGGTGGTGACCGCATCGATAGACGGCCCACTGACGTTCGAAGCCTACCTGAATCTGGGAATCAGGCAGTCGATCTTCACCAGAGAGCAGCGTGAAGAGCTGTACGATCTGTATCGTAAATACCTGGCCTGGCTGGAGCAGAACAGTTTGTACGACACCAACCTGCTGGCCTACCAGTGGCAACAGGCCGCACAACCACGCTATGATTTTGTGGTGGTAGACGAGATCCAGGATATAACGCCGGTACAGCTTGCGCTGATACTGAAACTCTTAAAGCGTCCGGGACAGTTCATGTTGTGCGGTGATTCAAATCAGATCGTGCATCCCAACTTCTTCTCCTGGAGCGCGGTCAAGACCCTGTTCTGGCAGGATCCGTTGCTGGCAGGGCGGCAGGAACTCCAGATTCTGCAGGCCAACTACCGCAACAGCCCCGCTGCTGTCAGCGTGGCCAATACCCTGTTAAAAATCAAACAAAAACGGTTTGGATCGGTTGACCGTGAAAGTAACTTTCTGGTGGAGTCCACCGGCGGTGAGGCAGCCGGTGAAGTACAGCTGCTGCAGGACAAAGACACGATCAAGCAGGAGCTGGACCGCTCCACCCGTAACTCTGCCCAGGTGGCGGTGCTGGTGCTGCGGGATGAGGACAAGGCAGCGGTGCGACGCTTTTTCAAAACCCCGCTGGTCTTTTCAATCCACGAAGCCAAGGGACTTGAATACGAAAACATCATTCTCTACCGCTTTATCTCCGATAACCGGGCAGAATACAGCGAGATCACACAGGGGATCCAGACAGCCGACCTGCTTGATGACGAACTGGCCTACAGCCGGGGCAAGGACAAGAGCGACAAGTCGCTGGAGATTTACAAGTTCTACGTCAATGCTCTTTATGTGGCCCTGACCCGTGCCGTCAAAAATGTCTACCTGGTTGAGTCGAATACCGAACATCGCCTGCTGGATCTGCTCGGGCTGAGGACCGCAGCGCAGCAGGTACGGATGAAGGTGGCCGCCTCATCACTGGATGACTGGCAGCGGGAGGCCCGCAAGCTGGAACTACAGGGCAAACAGGAGCAGGCCGATGCCATTCGTAAGGATATTCTCAAAGAAAAACCGGTTCCGTGGCCGGTGCATACTGAAGCCTGGTTACGTGACACCCTGGCAAAGGCCTTTGGCGCCAAGCCAGCCGGGTCAAAATACAAACAGCAGTTGTACGAATACGCAACGGTCTACGATGGTGGAGAGCTGGCCGGACAGCTCCACAAGCGACTGAACCATCCACAGGCAGCCCATTTCAGGGAAGATCGCACAACCTTGCGGTACCGCCATATGATGATCTACTACCGCAGCAACCTGAAGGAAGTGCTGCAGCAGTGCGATCAATACGGAACAGAACATCGCACCGCCATGAACCTGACCCCGCTGATAACGGCGGCAATTGCCGGCAATCTCCCCCTGGTTGAAGAACTGCTCAAACGAGGCGCCAACCTGCAAGCAAGTGATGATTACGGCTGCAATGCCCTGCACTGGGCACTGCGCGAGGCATTTTTCTCAGCCGGCTACGCCAATAAAAGTTTCGGCCCCATCTATGAACTGATTGCCCCCTCAAGCATTGACGTCAAGGTTGATGATCGGCTGGTGCGGATCGACAAACATCAGGCTGAATACCTCCTGTTCCAGACTTTCTGGGCAACCACCCGCCTGATCTTCCTTGACCCCTACAGCACCCACCAGGGAGGCACCCTCAAGGCAACCGTGATTGAGGATTACTGGCATCATCTGCCGTCCTCGGTTGTCATTCCCAGACGCAAGCAGCGCCAGCATATCAGCAGCGTCCTGTCGCGCAACGAGGTGGCGCGGGATTATGCCTACAACCGTCGTCTGTTCCAACGCTACCGTCAGGGGCTCTACCAGCTGAACCCCAGGCTGGCAGTACGTCAGGGTCAGGATGGCGACTGGCAGCCTCTGCTGGAGCGGCTTAATCTGCGCCTGATTGCTGAGCTTACCCCCTACCACTATCAACAGGATATCCAGTGGCTGCTTAAAGATGGCGGCCTGCCCGCGTTGGCGGAAGCCATCTTGGGGGTGCCGGACTACATAAAAAAACTGCCGTTTTATCAGGAGCTGGCTGCTGAATGCCAGAAACTCACTACTGAGAAACGGCGCGACGTATTTTAGCTATGCCGCCCGACGGAACGGTATCATGCTG
Source organism: uncultured Geobacter sp. (assembly GCA_964648885.1). Taxonomy (GTDB): domain Bacteria; phylum Desulfobacterota; class Desulfuromonadia; order Geobacterales; family Pseudopelobacteraceae; genus Trichlorobacter. Next base: position 2,436 of record CAZYMK010000192.1, read on the forward strand.
CTGCTGAGACACCATCTGCCCTGGCTCCTGCTGCTGCTGATCAGCACTACCGCCTGCATGCCGCAGCCTCACCAGCCTGCCGACGCAATCATGTCCCCTCGACTGGAGCAGGGGCAGTATCTGGCCGGTGACGGCACCGCGCTGCCGGTGCGCTCCTGGCTGCCGCAGCACACCCCACCCCGGGCGGTCATCATCGCCCTGCATGGATTCAACGACTACAGTAACGCCTTTGCTGCTCCGGGTGTCTACCTGAGCAGTCGCGGCATCGCCTGTTACGCCTACGATCAGCGTGGTTTCGGCAATGCACCGGGCCGTGGGTTGTGGGCAGGCACTGAGGCGTACAGCCGTGATCTGACCGGCTTTACCCGTTCAATCCGCAAACAGCACCCCGGTATTCCGCTCTACCTGCTGGGTGAAAGCATGGGTGGGGCGGTCGCCATGGTTGCCACCACCGGAAGCAACGCCCCGCCGGTGGATGGTCTTATTCTGGTCGCCCCGGCGGTCTGGGCACGCTCCACCATGCCCTGGTACCAGCGCTGGCTACTGGCCCTTGCCTCCCGCACCGTCCCCTGGCTGGAGCTGACCGGCAAAGGGCTGGGCATTACCCCTTCGGACAACATCGAGATGCGGCGCGCCCTGGGGCGTGATCCGCTGGTCATCAAGGCCACCCGCGTCGACACCCTGCACGGGCTGACCGACCTGATGGATGCCGCGCTGGCCTCTGCCGGAAAACTGCAGCATCCTACCCTGATCCAGTACGGCAGGCATGATCAGGTCATCCCGAAGGAGCCCACCCTGCTGATGCTGTCCCGTGTGCCTGCACACGTGCGCACGGCCTTCTATGCCGAGGGATACCACATGTTACTGCGTGATCTGCAGGCAGAAAAGCCGTTGGCCGATATCGTTACCTGGGTGACCGACCGCAACGGGTCGCTGCCGTATGGAGCAGAGCGCTGGGAGTGAGGTATGTTGTTAAATGGTCAAATTTTAGTATCTGCGGAACCGGTTCGCCCCTCAGACCTAACGAAACTATCGTTTTCATTTGTTACCAGAGAAAACAAACCCTCCATTCATATCACTCGTTGGTGCTACAATAAACAGGCTTCCTTTGTCAGTACCGCTGAACATAATACCTCTCAGGGTCTGGCCCTCAAGTCCACAACCTGTAAAAGTCAAGCTAACATTGAATAAATTTCCGCGTAATCGAGGGGTTGCATTACCGTTTACATAGCATCCAAGTAGATGCACACCTGATATTTCTCCAGTGGTCGAGACAGACAATGAGTTATATGAGCTCACCAATGGCCTGGAATCCTTGTTTCCAATGACCATATCCCCGCGATAACTTCCAGATGCTTTGTTTAGATCAGGGATGTTTTCATATCTTGGATCATACGTCGCATTAAAATTCAGACTACTACTATCTGGCCTAGAAAAAACACCTGACATGCTTTGTTTTGCTAAATAATTGGCGGTCACGCTAGCAGCAGAAAAATATGGATTGCTACCAAAATAGAAATCTTTTGCGTTTACAGAAGTAAACACGCCATTAACTGCACTGCTGCTACCCAGTATGACTCCTTTTATTGTCGTTATTCCCGGATCTGTGTAAGCTACATAGTATGTACCATCGTCAAGAATGAATCCTGCAATAGCTGTATTAGTATTAGAAACTCCATTCCACATACCCTCTGCAGATGATGTTTGTGGCACTGGTGCTGGTGCTGGCGCACTACTACCCCCACCGCCACCTCCACAACCAACCAACGCTACCGCAAGAACCATCCCTAAAATCCATCTTACCATCAGCCACCTCCTTTTTTGATATGGTACCTCAATATGAGATTACAATGCATCTTTTCAACCTTAAAGTTAGCCTAAAATACCTTCAGGGTCGAAATAGTCAAGCAAAAGATACCTGGCAAAGAGTTTCATCAAAACCCCTTCCATCAGACTATCATCCACATGGAGGGGCTGATTTATGCAAACAACCAAAGAGCTACTTGGTGCTCGTATAAAAGAATTGAGACGCATCAAGTCCTTGTCGCAAGAACAGCTGGCTGAGCTGGTAAACCTGGCTCCTAAGTTCATCAGCCGCATCGAAGTCGGTCGCAGTTCCCCCTCCCTGGAAACAATCGAAAACATAGCCCGTGCGCTGCAGGTGGAGATCCGCGACCTGTTTGAGTTTGTGCATCTGCAGCCGGGAGAGATCACGCCGCAGGCGATTCAGCAACTGCTGCAGGAGATGGATGACAAGACCGCCCGGACGGTCTTCAAGATGGTGCGGGCAGCGGCGCGGTGAAACTTGGAGCCACAGAAGAAAACGTCTTGTATAGACTCGAATTCCAAAACCGTATGAAACCGGAAAAGTTTGGTATACAGGGAGAGCATCTGCATCGACTATGACTCTGATGACCGGAATGTTTGTAACAGCAGATAATCAGGACAAAATTTGACAAAAAGCTGCTATACGTTTATACTATGTCTAAACTATTGGCAGGGAGATTACATCACATGGGACCTGTGGAAGCCGTTGTTGGTATTAAAAAATGGGGCAACAACCTGGGAGTTCGCTTGCCGACCAATGTGGCAAAGGCCGCACACCTGCATCCTGATCAGATGGTGCGGGTTTCCGTTGATGATGGCAATGTCACCATCACACCGGTTGACGGCCTGGAACTGACTCTTGAGCAGCGGCTGGCTCTGTTTGATCCGGCAAAACATGGCGGCGAGGCAATGACTGCTGAGGCGTTGGGGGCGGAAGAATGGTGAGGCCGCTCAAGGTTGTGTCGGGCTGCAAACAGCCATGGGTCCCGGATCGGCAGGATATTATCTGGATCAACTGCAACCCGCAGGCTGGCAACGAAATGCGCGATATTCACCCCTTTCTGGTTATCTCTCCAAAGGCATTCAACGAGCGGACATCACTGGTGATCGGTCTGCCTATGACCACTGCTGAATACAACACCGACAACCCTTTTGCAGTTGCCGTCGGCCTTGTCAAGGGAAAGAAAGCCAGCAAAACAAGCTATGTCCTCTGCCATCAACCCAAGTCCTTTGACTGGCGTATCCGCAATGGAGCGCCACATCCGCTCAAGCGTCTTGATGATACGTTGTTTGCCGAATGTTGTGTGCGGCTGAATCAGATTATCCAATTGACACGATAAAGAACAAAATCTCCTGAGGGGAAGCTCTTAACTCGATGCAGCAGGAGCTCCAATCTCAGGGCGGTTTGTTCCCGTATTCTCATCGCCTTTATGTGTTCAATTTATGGTACGGAGGAATCACATGGTCAAGACCGCTACCTTTGAAGCACTGCTGGAATCACTGGTGGAAAATGGCGACGAGTTTGTGTTTACCCTGGAGGGTACAACCTACCGGATCAAGGATCGCGATGAGGTGCGAAAGATCGCCGAGTCACACGGGTATATCCTGATCTACTGACCAGGGCGCAGTATCAAATCACCTGCTATCAAGGAAATGTGCCCTGTGCAGTTGCATTGTATAAAGACAGTGGTATGCTTTATCCATACACAACAATGCATGCAACAAGGGCCTGAGCCCTGATAAAGAAAGGAGTACGTATGAACATGCGGTCTTTTGTAAAAAGCTGTGCGATGCTAGTCGCCATCACATCA
>CAZYMK010000193.1:0-6071 GCA_964648885.1 uncultured Geobacter sp.
CGCTGGATAACGTCCAGCGGGGGCGACCCCAGGGAAAGTGCCACAGAGAGAAGTCCGCCCGTTCAGACGGGTAAGGGTGAAAGGGTGAGGTAAGAGCTCACCGGATTCGGTGGTGACATCGGATGCCAGGTAAACCCCGCCAGGAGCAAGGCCGAATAGGGAGGCGTCAAGGGTGGCCCGCCCATGCCTCCGGGTTGGCTGCTTGAGATCACCGGTAACGGTGATCCTAGAGGAATGATCGTCACCTGAAACGGGTAACCGTTTTCAAGGAACAGAACCCGGCTTACGGCCTGCTCCAGCCAAATTTTACTATCACAAGGAAACGCTACGCTATGCTGATGGAATCTGATCTAGTACTGGTACATGTAGACGAAAAACCGGGTTTTTATGCACGTATTGAAGAGATCAGCCCCGACCCCAAACGTGGCTGGTGGCAGGTACGCCTGCTGGTGCTGACCTTTCCGCTCCAGATCTTTACCTGGATATTGGATGAACAACAACTCGACGAAGCACCTTTCACCATGGGCGGCACCCCCCTGCGTCTGGAAAAACTGGTTTCGCCCCTTGAAAAGGCAGCACCTGAGGAAGCAGAACCTGCCGTACCAGATAAACACGAACGGCCGGCTGATGCGGGCCAGAAAGTAGTTTCACTGGCTGGCCGTCGCAAGAAATAACCCACCCGCTACCGACACCCCTCAAAAGCGCCCTCATTGCAGGGCGTTTTCTGTTTCAGCACCCCTGCAAAACACAATTCTTTTGTACTTGACAGCCTCTTGACTGCTGGTATAGTTTGCCGCAAAGTGGAAAAAAGTGGAAATTAGTGGCAAATAAACCCATTCAGCAGGAATAGCTATGTTCAGCGGTGAGAGTCTGACAACCATCGATGCCAAAGGGCGTACCAGTATCCCTTCCAAAATCAGGGAGTTGCTGATAACCGCCTTTGGCGACGAGCGTTTTGTGATCACCAAGGCCACGCCGGTCGGTTTTGATGACGGCAGCTTTGGTCGGGGGCTCTCGGTCTATCCGCTGGTTGCCTGGCATGAGCTGGAAAAACGGATACTGGCAAATGAAGGTGAGTTGCCGCTGGCGCAACTGAACAGCCTCAAGCGCCTGGTGCTGGGGCCTGCCCAGGAGTGTACGGCTGACAAGCTGGGACGGGTGCTGGTGCCGTCGCCCCTGCGGATGCATGCAGGACTGGAGCGTGATCTTGTAATGGTCGGCATGGGCAGACGGTTTGATATCTGGTCGGCTGAAATCTACGCACGCCTTACGACTCAGGATGAGCGGAACATCCAGCAGGATTCTGCAGCGCTGGCTGCACTGGGTATTTGATGTCAACCTTTAGCCATCTGCCGGTATTGGCTGTAGAGGTTCTGGAGCTGCTGGCCCCTAAGCCCGGCGGGATCTATCTGGATGGTACCCTCGGTGGTGGCGGCCACAGCGAATTGATCCTTGAAAAAATCGGTCCGCAGGGATTGCTGATCGGTATTGATCAGGATCCGGCTGCCCTGGCAGCAGCAACAGCACGGTTAGCACATTTTGGCAGCAGCTTCAGGCCGGTGGCAGGACAATTCGGAGATATGGAGCTGCTGCTGAGGCAGCAGGGCGTTGAGTCGATAGACGGCATCGTCCTTGATCTGGGGGTTTCATCGCATCAGCTTGATTCGGCAGCGCGTGGTTTCAGCTTTCGACATGACGGCCCGTTGGACATGCGTATGAACAGTACAGGTGGAACAACAGCTGCTGACCTGTTACAGGAGCTGTCTGCAGTTGAACTGGAGCGGATAATCCGTGATTTTGGCGAGGAGCGCTGGGCTAAAAAAATCGCACTACGCATTGAGCAGGTACGACAGCAGGCCCCTTTGAGCACGACCCTGCAACTGGCAGACTTGGTTTACCACGCCATACCGCGCCGGTTTCATGAGGAGCGAATCCATCCGGCAACCCGTACCTTTCAGGCATTGAGGATTGCCGTCAATGGAGAGCTTGAGCAGGCGGAAAAAGGGGTCAAAGCGGGCCTTTCCCTGCTGCGGAAAGGTGGCAGGATGGCGGTCATTTCGTTTCATTCGCTTGAAGACCGTCTGGTGAAACAGCTCTTTCGCACGGCAGCAACCGGCTGTGTCTGCCCTCCCAAAATGCCTTATTGCGTATGCAATCAGAGGCCGCAGATCCGGCTTGTTACCGGAAAACCGGTGATAGCGACTGAAGCAGAACGGGAGACAAATACCCGGGCACGCAGTGCCAAGCTGCGGGTGGCTGAAAAACTGGGCACGAACGAATAAGAGGACAGCGTCATGGGTATGGTGAAGACAGACAGCACAAAATACACCTTTCCAGGACATGTTGGGGCCGATCTCGCACCCAACCGGCTGGATATTGTCAAATTTCTGATGATCAGCATGGTGCTTTTAACGGTGGTATCCACCTTTCACGTCTGGTCTCGTTTTCGTCTGATCGAACTGAACCTGCAGATTGGCGAGGCAAGCAGTCAGCTGAAAGAGCTTGAGCAGGTTCATAAGCGGCTGAAGCTTGAAGCTGCTGCACTGAAGACACCGGCAAGAATTGAGGCGATTGCCAAGCGGGACCTCGGCATGATCGTGCCCCAGGATGACCAGACAATTCTGGTGAAATAGAACAGGTGGCAGCAAGGCGGGGGTGTTTGTGAAACAGGACCGGGAAAAGTGGGTCAGAGTCAGGATCATTATGGTCTCCTGTCTGTTTGCCTGTGGTTTCCTGGCAGCCATCGCCCGCAGTTTTTCCCTGCAGGTGCTTCAGCATGAACAGCTGGTCAAACGTGCTGAACGTCAGCACCATCGGACGATTTCGATCACACCGGCCCGGGGCGGTATCTTTGATCGAGCCGGTGCGCCGATGGCGGTCTCACTTGAGATGGACTCGTTGTATGCAGAGCCTAAACGGGTGAACGACCCTGGTGCGACGGCAACCGCTCTTGCACCGCTGCTCGGGGTGCCGCAGCAGGAGCTGCACAAAAAGCTTGATTCGGAACGCAGTTTTACCTGGATTGCCCGTCAGATGACGCCGGAGACCGCTGCGCGGATCCGCTCTTTGAAGCTTCCCGGGCTTGGATTTGTAAAAGAGAGCAAACGTTTCTATCCCAACTTTGAGATCGCCTCCCATGTCTTGGGGTTTACCGGCCTGGATCCCGAAGGGCTTGAAGGGCTTGAACGCCGCTATGATGCTACGGTACTGGGTAAAACCGGTTACCTGTTGACTGAGCGGGATGCCTTGGGGAGAGATGTGGCGCTGCGGGAAGCAGTTGTACAGGATGCGTCTCCAGGCAAGAGCTTGCACCTGACCCTTGATAAAAACATTCAGTATTTCACTGAAAAAGAGCTGGCCAAGGCAGTAGTCGGCAGCCGGGCCAAGAACGGCATGGCGTTGGTAGCTGATCCGGCCACGGGGAAAATCCTTGCCCTTGCCAATTATCCGACCTTTAACCCGAACGCCTTCAGGCAGTATCCAACCCTGCATCTGCGTAATCGTGCCGTATCGGACAGCTTTGAGCCCGGCTCCACCTTCAAAATTTTTCTGCTGGCAGCCGCATTGGAAGAAAAGCTGGTGCGTCCGCAGGACGGCATTAACTGCGAAAATGGTCGTTATGCATTTGGTGGAAGAATCATTCGTGATGATCACCCTCAGGGGCGATTGTCCATTACCGAGGTGTTGAAGTATTCCAGTAATATCGGCTCGGCCAAGATCGGGTTGAAGCTGGGTGATGATCGGCTCTACCGTTATCTGAAGGCCTTCGGGTTCGGTGAAAAGAGCGGGATTGATCTGCCGGGCGAGGCGTCCGGTGGTCTGCGACCGGTAAACCGCTGGTACGGTACTGACATCGCCACCATCTCCTTTGGTCAGGGAGTCTCTGCTACCGCTATCCAACTGGTGGCTGCCACTTCGGCAGTGGCAAACGGCGGTCTGCTGATGAAGCCCTATCTGGTGGAGCGGATTACGGACAGTAATGGCCAGGAGCTGCAGCGGTTCGAACCCCAGACCGTACGCCGGGTTGTTTCCGGTCAGACCGCTGCTGCCATCGCCCGGATGATGGAAGTGGTGACCCAGAAAGGTGGTACCGGAACCAACGCAGCCATTGAGGGGATCAGGGTGGCAGGCAAGACCGGCACAGCACAGAAGGCAGACCCGGTCAGCAAGGGGTACTCGGCAACCAAGCGGACCGCATCTTTTGTTGGTTTTGTCCCGGCAGACAAACCGTTGCTGACGATTCTGGTGGTGATTGACGAGCCGACTACCAGCCCCTATGGCGGAGTGGTTGCGGCGCCGGCGTTTCGTGAAATCGCCGTTAATACCCTGTGCTATCTCAAGGCCAGTGGTGTTGGTGCCGCCTGTGAGTTGCCTGCTCTGGATCAGACCGCCACAACAGCAACGCTGCCGACAGCCCCTGTTGTCTATTCGGACTCGGAGGTAACTGAAGGGGGCAACATAGAGACAATCGGTACCGGAACGGTCATGCCGGACTTTCGGGGGATGAGCATGCGGCGGGTGTTGCAGGTGATGGAAAAACGGCAGCTCAATCTGCAGCTTCGCGGCAGCGGCAGGGTGATTGAACAGCACCCTCAGCCAGGTCACGTCATCCGGGGTAGCGACGAAATCTGGGTCAGGCTGGCACCGGCCGCCTAAGGAGAGAACGTGATGCACCTCGCAAACGTGCTGCAAGGTATAGCGCCACAGATTGACGTCACTCTTGGCGGTGAGATCACTGCGCTCACCTGTGACTCGCGACAGGTAGGCCCCGGCACGCTCTTTTTTGCCCTGCGTGGCAGCAAGAGCGATGGCCACCTCTATATTCCCCAGGCCGTGGCAGCCGGAGCCGCAGCTGTTGTGCTCGAAGATGCGACGTTTGCCCCGCAGGAGCTGCCCTGGGTACAGGTCGCAAACGGGCGGGTCGCCATGGCGCAGATAGCAGCACGCTTTCATGGGGCGCCAACCCAAGGTCTGCCTTTGATCGGCATCACCGGTACCAACGGCAAGACCACTACCAGCTACCTGATTGAGGCAATTCTGCAGGCAGCAGGCCTACCCGCCGCAGTGCTGGGAACCATTAGTTACCGTTTTGGCAGTATCAGGATCGAAGCCAGTCACACCACGCCGGAGTCAACCGAACTGCAGGCTATTTTCAGACAGCTTGCCGATGCAGGTGCCCAGGCCTTTGTGATGGAGGTCTCGTCCCATGCCCTTGAACAGCATCGGGTGGACAGCTGTGACTTTAACGTCGGGGTGTTTACCAATCTGACCAGAGATCATCTGGATTATCACGGTACCATGGAAGCCTACAGCGTTGCCAAGCAGCGGCTGTTTAGTGATCTCTTGCAGCCGGGACTGCCGGGTGACTTGCGCTGTGCCGTGATCAATGCGGATGATCCGGCTGCCGGCGACTTTATCAAAGCGGCTGCCTGTACGGTTATACAGTACGGCATGGCTGCTGCTGCAGAGGTGACCGTACGGGATATCAGTTCATCGGTTGACGGTATTACCGGACGGCTGATCACGCCGCAAGGGGAACAGACCTTCAGTTCGCGTCTGGTCGGCAGCTACAACCTGTCGAACATCATGGCAGCGGCAGCAGCCGCGGTTGCGCTTGGTATACCGCTGCAAACCATCGTGCGCGGCATTGAGCAGCAGGCCTCGGTGCCGGGGCGCCTTGAGCGGGTCGATAACAGCTGTGGCGTTACCTGTCTGGTGGATTATGCCCATACCGGTGATGCCCTGGAGAATGTACTCAGCACCTTGCGTCAGCTTGCCACCGGCAGGATCATCACTGTCTTTGGCTGCGGTGGTGACCGTGACAACGGCAAACGGCCAATCATGGGCAGGATCGCCGCAACCTACTCGGATCTGGCAATCGTTACCTCAGACAACCCCCGTACTGAAGAGCCGCTGTCGATCCTGGCCCAGATCCGTAACGGTATCCTGCCGCTGGGGGTGCGTGAGTACACGGTTCCTGAACTCACGGGCGGTTGCCTGAAAGAAAAGGGGTTTGTCATGCTCGAAAACCGCCGGGAGGCGATCAGGCTGGGTGCCAATCTGGCGCTACC
>CAZYMK010000194.1:0-6054 GCA_964648885.1 uncultured Geobacter sp.
TGAAGCACTCGCCGCTGGTGCCGGAAAACCGCAACCACCTGGCGATCATGCTGCGTTGCTATCTGATCCACCGGATAGTCCATGAATTGGGGCATGAGCTGACCAACCGACCGTTTGGCGTTGACCTTGCCCTGCGGGGGCTGGAGATGCTGCTGAAGGAGTGCCCAGCGCAGTAAAAACGTTTCCCCCCTCCTCCCCCTCCCCAGCCCTCCCCCGCTGGGGGAGGGAGTTTTTATGTTGGTTTTTTCAGGTACGTGCGTGGATATACCCCCGCTGGTTGGCATGGCAGATTGCGCTTTTAGTCCCTTCCCCCAGCGGGGGAAGGTTAGGATGGGGGAGATTGCCTCCCTCCCCAGGACCTCAAGTGGGGGAGGGGGAATGACGTATCATGATCCCAAACAAGGAGAATCATTTGTGAACATGGCCAAGCTGCAGTATCAGCTCAAAAAACTGAAGGATTATCTGGCTCTGAAAACCGAAATGGTCAACCATCAGGGGATTATCAAAGATGTAGCCTCGGGCGTTGAACGCTCCTGGGTCTATTACCTGATGTTGCTGATGGCTGGCCTGATCGCTCTGTTGGGGTTGTTAACCAACAGTGTAGCAGTGGTAATCGGCGCCATGCTGATCTCGCCCTTGATGGGGCCGATCATCTCCTCCGGTCTGGCTCTCACCATCGGTGATCTTCCCCTGGCCCGACGGGCCTTCCGCACCATTGCCATCAGCGTGGTGCTGACTATCCTGGTGACCGCCTTTGTCACCTTGCTGTCACCGCTCAAGGAGCCCACCAGTGAGATCCTGGCACGGGTGCGCCCCAACATATATGACCTCTTTATTGCCATGCTGTCCGGTATTGTCGGCGCTGTGGCGCTCTGCACCAAGCGTAACTACCTGATCACCGCCACCGGGGTGGCAGTGGCCACAGCGGTTATCCCCCCCTTAAGCGTGGCCGGGTACGGTCTGGGTACCGGTCAGATCATGCTGGGGCTGGGCGGGTTTCTGCTGTTCTTCACCAACTTTGTGGCCATAGTGCTTACCTCTGATCTGGTCTTTTTCATCATGGGTTTTCGTACCAGCCATGTGGAGTCCGTCCAGTACTCACAAAAAAAACGGCTGATGATGATCGGCGGCCTGCTGGCCTTGATCTCGATCCCGCTGGTCTATACGCTGGTGGTGGATATCCAGAAAGTGAAGACCAAGAAGCGGATTGAGCGGGTGCTGAAAAAACACCTCAACCATGAAGACCGCTCCCGTATGACCGGCTATATCTTCAAGCAGGTAAAGGGGCGGATGGATGTCTGGGCAACCGTCAACACCGTCCAGTACCTGGTCAGGCCGACTGAACAGGCCATTAAAAATGCTTTGCAGCAAGACCTGGGCAAGCCGGTAGATCTGCACCTTGAACAGCTGCTGGTGGCCTCTGCGGCATTGCCTGATCCGCAGGAACGTGGTCTGCTGGATGGGGCAAAAGCCCCCTCTCGTGATGATACGGCGGTCGAGATCAGCACCAAGGCCTCAAACCTGGCAGCCAAGGCAGAACAGCAGCTGGCTGCAGCCCTGCATCCGTTTCCGGTTGCATCGGTGCGGCTTGCTTTTGCACCCCGGAGGCAGCCGCTGCTGGTGACTGCGGCCCTGCAGCGGGATTGGCCGGTCAGTGAAGATGAGTTGTTGCTGCTCTCTCGCCAGCTGGAGCGGGCGCTTGAACAGCCGCTGACCCTGCAGCTGGAGATGCTGCCGTTGTTACCGCCGATTACCTTTGCCGACGACGGGACGCTCTCTGCCGATACGGTTGCCGCCCTCCAGGTGATCAAGCAGCTGCCGGACGGGGGACAGGGCTATCGCTACCGGATTGAGGTGACCGGGCGTAACGCCCGGCGTGAGCTTGCTGTGTTGACGCAGCTGCTGTCGGAAACGTTGAAAGTGCCGGAAAAATCAGTGGTAGTGCACCAAAAAGGAGTTGGGCGAGGCAAGCCAGCATTGACGCTGTTCATTTTGAGGCCGCCGTCTTGAGGCACCTGCTGCACCGCAGCCTGAGCAATCAGGAAGCCGGAGTCGCCGGTAATTTTCTCAGTCAAGGAGACCTGGTATGATCACCGACACAGCTGTATACACAGGAGTTATGGCACGCTTTGCCGAAGGAATACGTCAGTTTCGGCGCAAGGAATACCGGGGCGACCGTGAGTTGATGCAGCAGCTGCAGCAGGGGCAGAAACCTGAGCTGCTGCTGATCGGTTGTTGTGATTCGCGGATTGATTTCAGTCTGCTGGCCGGTGCCGAGTTGGGGGAGGTGTTTATTGTTCGCAATATCGCCAACCTGGTGCCCCCTTACGACTACGGCGGCGGCACCGGCCAGGGGGTGCGGGCAGCCATCGAGTACGGGGTAAAAATGCTGCAGGTCTCGCATATTGTGGTCTTCGGCCATGCCCAGTGCGGCGGGATCAAGGCGGCCATTGACACGGCAGCGGGAGATGCTCCGGCCTCCGATTTTATCGGTTCCTGGCTGGTGCTTGCCCAGGATGCCTGCCGCCAGGAGACGGTTGACAGCAACGGCGAGCTTCATCAACTGCCGGTTGCCGCACTCAAGGAGTACAGTTATCTGGTAGAGCGTGCCTCTGTCCTTAATTCGCTGGTCAACCTGCGCGGGTATCCCTGGGTGGCAGAGCGGGTTGCAGCCGGTTCGCTTACGCTGCACGGCTGGTGGTTTGATCTTCAGACCGGCGACCTCTGGGTTACGGCCCCTAACGGCAACGAATTCATGCCGCTGGATTTTGACTGATGCCGATGAGTACGAACGCGGCTCCGGTAAGGCCGGTTTGGTATCCCTCACCATGATCGGTGCCGTCATCCCGACGATGTCAGTGGAAGCACGCAACAACAACTGTATTGTTACCATGACGTCTCATGACTGAATGTTCAGGTTGCAGAAACAGGAGAGCAACACCACACCACACAGGAGGAAACAAGTATGAACGCACAACGGATTATCGGTATTGTTATGGTAGCGGTCTTTTCACTGATGTTCTCATCGTACAACCTGTCAGCCGCTGAACCGGCAAAAGACACGATTGACCGCGCAGAACTGCAGAAGTTTCAGGGCACCTGGATGATGGTTGCCGCTGAGATGGATGGGAAAAAGGTGCATGACAAGCATGTCAAAAAGAGCCGGATCAGCTTCACCGGCACCACCGTCGAGCTGCTGACCCCCCACCAGCACAAGGAAAAAATCAAGTCGACCATGGTAAGGCTTGATGCGACTAAAAAACCTGGAGAGATGCAGTGGGTTCGGGACACAGGCCCCAATGCCGGCAAGATCATGACCGCCATCTATGAGTTTGAAGGCCCGGATCAGTATAAGGTCTCATTCGATCCGACCATGAAGGAAACACCGAAACAATTTGGCACCAAAGCAGGCTCAGGTCATATCTGGCACACCTGGAAGCGGGTTAAGCACTAACGGACGCTACGATCTGCTTAAACCTAAAACGGCAGTTACTCACGCAACGCCGCTACGAACGCAACGAAAACCAATCAGTTACAGACAGTGAGAACTTAACCAGTTTGCTGACTTCACAGATTTGTGTAATTGCCTGTTTTTATAGCGTGGCGTCGTTGCGCCGTTGGTGGTGGTGGAAAAGCCGGGGAAGAAAAAAGGTAAAAAAACAGGGTGATTTGAGAGCTGATCTGTTTGATATCAGTCGGTTAAGTTCAAATTCCCGCATGCGGGAATTTGCTATAAAAAGCATGGGAGAGCAGCGATGACCCAGGAAACAGCAATCAAACTGTTTGAATCAAAGAAAGTACGCTCGGTATGGGATGCCGAAAAAGAAAAATGGTTTTTTTCCATAGTTGATGTTGTTGAAGTTCTAACGGAAACCCCACGTCCAAGAAAATATTGGAATGCCCTAAAAACCAAGCTGAACAGCGAAGGAAGTGAGTTGTCCCAAAAAATGGGACAACTGAAAATGCGAGCAGCAGACGGGAAGTTATATCGTACTGATGTCGCCGACACAGAACAGCTTTTACGTCTTATCCAATCCATACCCTCACCCAAGGCAGAACCTTTCAAACTATGGCTGGCACAAGTCGGCTACGAACGACTTGAAGAGATTCAAAACCCGGAGCTTGCTGCCAAGCGGATGCGTGAGCTGTACAAGGCTAAAGGCTACAGCGATGAATGGATCGAGAAACGGGTGCGCGGTATCGCCGTCCGTGATGAGTTGACGAATGAATGGAAAAAACGTGGTGTAAAGGAACAGATAGAGTATGCAATGCTGACCGCCGAGATCAGCCGGGCAACCTTCGGCATGACACCATCCGAGTACCGAGAGTTTAAACGCCTGGACAAGCGAAACGATAATCTGCGTGACCATATGACTGACCTTGAATTGATCTTCACCATGCTGGGTGAGGCATCAACCACAGAAATCGCCCGCAACAAGGATGCGCAAGGGTATGATGAGAACCTGGACGTAGCTGCTGAAGGTGGCGCGGTAGCCGGCAGCGCCCGGATCGATCTTGAGAAAAAATCCGGCAGGCAGGTTTCCAGCAGGGATAATTTCAAGGAAATACCTGAGGCAGTGAAGCGGAAGAAGCTGAAGGAGTGAAGGTTTCACAAATCCCGTGTGGGGTCAGTGGTATTTACTCAGACCGTAAGGAGTAACGGATATGAAAGTAGGACTGATCGGATTCGGCAAGACCGGCAAGGCGGTTGCCTCAGTGTTATTACAGAGCCAGGAGACCAAATTGCAGTGGGTGGTACGCCGCTCCCATTCGCTTGAACACCGTTCAGTGCCGGAGTTTCTGGGGATTGAATCAAAAGAGCCGGGTCTGATCTATTCCAAGGAAGAATATACGGCAGCTGATCTGATCCGGCGGATGCCGGTGGATGTGATCATTGATTTTTCGTCTGAGGAGGGTCTTGAGTACTATGGCCAGACTGCAGCGGACCAGGGGATAGCGGTGGTCAGCGCTATCTCGGCATATCATCAGGACACGATTGAACTGCTGCAGCGTCTGTCTGAAAAGACCAGGGTGCTCTGGTCACCCAACATTACCATCGGTATCAATTTTCTGATCATTGCGGCCAAGATTCTGAAGAAGATCGCCCCCTATACTGACATTGAGATCATTGAAGAACATTTCAAGGCCAAGCCGGAGATATCCGGCACGGCGAAAAAAATAGCCCAGGCCCTGACCCTTGAAGAGGAGAATATAAAGGTGGTCAGGGCAGGCGGTATCATCGGGGTACATGAGATCCTGTTCGGCTTTCCCTATCAGACGGTCCGGTTGCGCCATGAATCAATCTCACGGGAGGCGTTTGGTAATGGCGTGCTGTTTGCGGCCCGGCACCTGCTGGACAAACCGCATGGTCTGTACACCATGGAGGATCTGCTGACCCCCTATTTCCAGCTTGATGCAACCCTGGCGGAGAGGAGGTTGGATACTGCATGAAGAGCCTGTTCTCATTCAGAACCCTGCACCTGTCGCTCAGGTTTGTGATCCCCCTGACTTTGGCCCTGGCCCTGTTGGCCTACGCCGTGGTGCCACTGGTGGATCGCCTGACTCTGAAATGGTTTGCCCGTGATCTTGATATCCGCTCGCGATTGATCAGCAGCACCCTGCAGGAGCCGTTGGTTGATCTGGTCATTGATCAGGATCACCGCAAGATCAGAACCCTGTTGCAGAAGGCCACCCAGGATGAGCGTCTGCTGGCCCTGGGGGTCTGCGACAGCGAACAGAAGCTGCTGTACCGCACAACGGCCTTTCCCAAGCAGATCAGCTGTGTTCCCGATGCCGCTGAAACAGCAGGGGATGCACACCTGATCCGCCTTCCCCAGGGGCCGGTGCATATCACCAGGACCGAGCTGCCGTTTGGTAATGCCGTGATCGGTTCGCTGGTGCTGGTGCATGACATGAGTTTTGTGGAGCGCCGCAGCGCCGATACTCGTACTTATGTGATCATCCTGTTTGTGGTGCTGGGGGTGGTCATCTCGCTGATTACGGTGTTTGTGGCCCACTTGAGCTGGCGCGGCTGGATGGAGGGGGTGCGGGCCA
>CAZYMK010000195.1:0-6002 GCA_964648885.1 uncultured Geobacter sp.
ATCAATAGTACTGACAACAGGAATGGTGATCGGCATGATTCAGATGGCTGAAGCAGGAATAACTAACATCAACAATCAGGAGCTTTCAACATTGCTTCAAAAAGGTGCAACTCTGATCGACATCCGCACCGAACCTGAGTGGCGTCAGACCGGTATCATACCGGGCAGTCACCTCTTAATGCTGTTTGATGAACAGCGGAGGGTGGTTGATCCTGATGGCTGGCTTGCAAAGGTAAAGACCATTGTGCCGCTGGACAAACCGGTAATCCTGATCTGCCGGGTGGGTAATCGTACCGTACCGGCAACGCAGTTTCTGGCAAAATCAGGCTACAAAAAGATCTACAATGTTACCGGTGGCATTGTGCCCTGGATCAAGGCCGGGATGCCGATGGAGCGCTACCTGTAGAACCACCTCTAACAAGGAGATGAGATTATGCAACGTAGTATTGTCCTGTCACTGTTGATCCTGAGCTGTACGGCTCTTCCTGCTGTTGCAGCCGAAGAGGCCTTTGACACCTTTCTGAAGAAGTTCAGTTATGAAACCCGGGCCGATATGAAGGCCAATAGCAAGCAACTAATCAGGCTGATTGAAGAAAAGAAGGCGGTGCTGGTGGATATCCGTTTTCCTGAAGAGGCCAAGGTCTGGCGGATGAACTTTGGTCTGCATATTCCGCTCAACGAGCTGCCGCTGCGTTACAAAGAGCTGCCCAAGGACAAGATTATTGTTGCTGCCTGCCCCCATAAGGACCGTTCTTCACTGGCCATGGCCTATCTGCGCACCAAGGGGTACAACGCCCGTTACCTGACCGACGGCCTGATTGGTCTGGCTGAGTCGCTGCGAGGAGATGATGCCAAGGATTTTCGTGAGGATACCAGTTGCTGCCCGTAAAAAAGCTTCGGAAGTAAAGAGGAGTTGTGTGTGAACAGTTTGGAATACAGCGCTGAAGTATTAAAGGCAATTTCTCAGCCAACTCGCTTGCGGATCATCGAGCTGCTGCGTGATGGCGAACACTGTGTCTGTGAGATCTTTCCGGCCATCGGTCATGAACAGTCCAATACCTCCCGCCATCTGCAGACTATGCTCAAGAGTGGTATCCTGAACCAGCGCAAAGACGGCCTGAAGATCTACTACTCCCTGCGGCATCCGGAGGTGCTGGAGATGGTCAGGCTGGCTGGGGCCATTGCGGCTCATGAGGCGGAACAGCGGGCAGCATTGTTTGCCAGGTAGCCGGCGCAATCTGCATACGGCCCACAGGGAGGGTGTCTGAAATTTCAGGAACTCTCTTTCATAATTCTTCATACTTTCATCATCTCGTCTTTACAGCATGATGCTAGTCTGTCATCATTCAACAGCAAAAACGCCTAAGAAATGAAGCCCTGATGCTGAGAACTACCGCCATACTGTTGCTTATATGCCTGCTGAGCGGCACGCTCCATGCTTGGCATGGTGTGTCTGCTGGTGGACCGGATGCACCCAGTAACGTCTTGGCAGGGCATCATGCCGTGGACGCAGATCATGACGATCATCATCATGAGAGCAGTAGCAGCCACGGCGAAGATCACTGCTGTAATACGCACCATTCTCATCAGGCTCTTGTCCCGCACCAGCAGCCTGTTATTGTAGCGCCAGTGGTTACAAGACAATTCACCGCTACCATTCCACATCTGTTCCCTCGGGACATTTCGCGTATTCCTTATATTCCCCCTCGTATCTCCTCCTGAGTAGTTCACCACAAACGTTTGCCCTTTAGCCGGTTATTTCTTTTATTTCAGGAAGTAATTTCTGTTGCGGTGTCTTTGGTTACTCAATGAGTTCAGCGCTCTATAGCTGAATTCTTTGCTGCCTTGAGACGTCCTCTGAACTGATAGAGCTTCGCCCATAACGTAGTTTAAAACAGGAGAGAATCAATGCGTATGTACCTACCTACGCCGTTTCTGTGGCTGTTTGCACTTGTTGCAACCCTTCCCGGCACAGCGCTGGGCATGGAAGCACCGCTGACCCTCAAAACGGCGGTTCAACAAGCTGTAGCAAACAGTAGAGAAATCTCGGCTGATACCGAAGAACTGCAAGGACTCCGGAACGCGGCAGACCGGATACCGCTGCTTGCCAATCCGGTCCTGGAACTGGAAGGCACAACCGGCGCATTGACCGGCAGCCCTGATGACAGAAGCATCAGCATTGCCGTGCTGCAGGAGATACCACTGGCAGCTGTTGGCAGCAAACGTCGCAGCGTTGCACAGGCAGAGGCCGATCTGGCGCGTTTACAACTCGACGAGCGCACGCAAAAACTTGGCGACGAAGTGCGCAGAAGCTGGGTTGCCTGTGCGGTCGAACAACAACGGCTGGAGCTGGTCCATGCACAGACGGATATTGCCAGGAGACTGTTTTCCGTTGCCAGTGAGCGGTTTAAGGCCGGTGATCTGCCGGAGCTGGAGGTCAGGCTGGCAGACCTTGACCTCCGCAAACAGCTGCTGCGCCAGACAGAACAACAGACCGCGCTGGCTTCGGCCCGTAGACAGTTGGCCCGATTGTTGGGCCTTTCAGGTGAGCAAGATCTGCCGCAATTGGCGGTTACTCCAGCCCCCCGCACGGAACTGCCTGGTGATGAGCAGCTCCTGTCGCAGGCACTGGAACGTCGATCTGACCTGATTGTGATGCAACAGGAAGCGGAGCGTGACCGGTCTGCTCTGGAGCTGGCCCGGAGCGAGGCGCTGCCATCGCTGACGGTTGGGCTCTCCTACAGTAACGAGCGGTCATCGCAAAACGCCTATGATCTGTCAGCCGGGCAGCTCCTGCCAGGAAAAGAACGGACCAACGACCATATCCTGGGGGTGAAGCTATCCGTACCGCTGCCGCTGTTTTCGCGCAATCAGGCTGAGGTAGCCCGGGCTAGCGGTCGCGTAAACGCGGGCAGTGCGCGTACAGATGCCCTGAGGCGTACTGCCGAGGTTGAAATCAAGGATCTGCTGGCATACTACCGGCTGGCGCAAGGTGCCTGGGAGCTGCATCGCTCAACATTGGGACCGGCAGCACAGGAAAACCTGAACATCCAGCAGCAGGCCTTTACGCTGGGGGAAGTTGGCATACAGATTGTGCTGGATGAAAAACGACGACTTTCCGAGCAACAGGAGGCCGAGCTCAAAGCACTGCAGCTGGCCCTTGAAACCTACAGCAGGCTGGAGGTCGCTACTGGCGGCGTTCTGGCACTTTCAGGAGGAACGCCATGATAATAAGAACTATTTTGGGGCTGCTGATGAGCGCAATGCTCTTCATCGTGGCCGGTTGCACCAGTCACGATCATCATGATGAAGAGGGAGGAGCGGCTGCAGAGCCGATACAGGTGACGGTCTGGAGTGAAAAAAGCGAGCTGTTCATGGAGTACGAGCCGCTCCAGCCGGGTAAAAAGGGGAACTTTCTGATCCACCTGACCCGCATAGCCGACGGCAAGCCGGTCACCGAGGGGGCGCTCAAACTGCTGCTGCGTCCTGCCTCCGGTGAACCGCTCACCCTGACCATTCCGGCCCCAAGCCGTCCCGGCATTTACCAGGCCGAGCTGACAGCCCCTGCTGCCGGCACCTATCAGCTGGAGCTGCTGACTGAGGGCAAAGGCTTTGTGGACCGGATCGAACTACCCGGCATTCAGGTTGGAACAGCTGCGCCTGTCGCACCCCTGGAGGCAAAGCAAGCCGGTCAGAAGAGCGGCAAACATGACGAACATGCCGACCATGATCATGACGCTCATGACGAACAGGACCACGCAGGGCATGATCACACAGGGCATGACCATGCAGCACCAGCCGGATTCAAAGGCCACCCGGCCATGGTTATCGGCGATGGCGGCGGCACGATCCCGTTTCTCAAGGAACAACAGTGGAGTCTGGACGTCTTACTCCGGCGCCCTGAGCAAAAACAGCTGTCAGGACAGTTGTCGGCCAGCGGCGAATTGATGGCGGCGGCCGACGGCGAGGCCACCGTGGCGGCTCCGTTGTCAGGGGTGCTTTCGGTGACAAAACCGTTACCCTATCTGGGCAAGCGGGTGACAAAAGGCGAGCTGATCGCCCTGATCGATCCGCCGATCCGGCCGGAGGGCGGAGCGGGCCAGTTCTCGGCGATCCATGCCGAGGCCCGCAATCGGGTAACGCTGGCCGGCCAGGAATATGAACGTGCCAAACGACTGTATGAAGCAAAAATCGCCCCCCGCAAACGGGTGGAAGAGGCCACCGCCGCACTGGACAGCGCCAGGGCAGCCCTTGCTCCGCTGGACAGATCAGCTGCCGCACTTGGTGGCGATGCGGGCGGCAGGCTGGCGGTACGTGCTCCGGTCAGCGGCACGGTGGTGGAACTCTTCTCCGGCACCGGTCGCGGGATTGAGGCCGGTCAACCGATCGTACGGATTGTCAATACCGCAACGCTCTGGTTAAAAACGAATCTGCCGGCGCAGGAGGCCGGAAAACTGCCCCGTCAGCCGGTGGCCCGCTTTAGCGTAGCAGGCCAGGATGGGCAGTTCAGGACCGGTCGCTTGATCTCGGTGGGGGATATGCTTGATCCCCAAAGCCGTACCCTGCCGATCATCTTCAGTGTGCCGAACGCTGATGCACGGCTGAAGGTGGGCATGTTTGCAACGGTGGCCGTCTCAACCGGCACCAGCACCAAGGCGCTGGTGCTGCCGAAAGAGGCGCTGGTTGAGGACGAAGGCCGCTATTTTGTATTCGTCCAGACCTCCGGCGAAAAGTTCGTCCGGCGTGAAGTGCAGATCGGCGTGAGCGAAGACCAGTTGGTGCAGATTCTCAAAGGGGTGGAACCCCATGAATGGGTGACGGTCAAGGGCAGTTATTACCTCAAGCAGGCCGCAACCAGCGGCGTCAAGGAGGATCCCCATGCCGGCCATGCTCATTAAGATCAACTCCGGGGAGGTACGGCCATGCTCGACCGACTGATCCGGCTCAGCCTTGAAAACCGTCTGATAGTAGTAATCGCCATGTGCTTGGTGCTGGTTATCGGTACGTTCACGGCCATCAAAATGCCGGTGGATGTGCTGCCTGACCTGACCGCCCCCACCGTAACCATCCTGACCGAGGCCAAGGGGATGGCCCCGGAAGAGGTGGAGGCGCTGATCACCTATCCGATCGAAAGCAACCTGAATGGAGCCACCGGCGTGCGGAGGGTCCGTTCGGTCTCCATCCCCGGTCTTTCGACCGTCTGGGTGGAGTTCACCTGGGGCACCGACATCTACCGTGCCCGCCAGGTGGTCAACGAAAAACTGCAGCTGGTGGCTGGCAGTCTGCCGCCCAAGACCGTGCCGACCCTGGCACCGATCTCCTCCATCATGGGGGAGATCATGTACATCGCCGTGGTAAGCGATCGGCACTCCCTGATGGAGATGAAGGAGCAGGCCGAGTTTGTGGTGAAAAAAAGGTTAATGGCCGTTACCGGAGTCTCGCAGGTCGTAACGGTGGGGGGTGAAACCAAGCAGTATCAGGTGGAGATCGACCCCTTACGGCTGCAGGCCTATGGGGTGACCGTCAACCAGGTGACCGACGCGCTGAAGGGCAGTAACGAGAATTTCGCTGCCGGGGTGGTCAAGCAGCAGGATCATGATTATCTGCTGCGCGGTGTCGGACGGGTTCGCACACCGGCAGACATTGAACAGACCGTGGTAGTTTCACGCAACGGCCTGCCGGTACTGGTGCGGGACGTGGCAACCGTTACCATCGGCCCGGCCTTCCGGGTGGGGGATGCCTCGGCCAACGGCAAGCCGGCGGTGGTGGTTTCGTTGCAGAAGCACCCTGATGCCAACACCCTGGAACTGACCAAACGGATCAAGACCAACCTGGCAGAGATTCAGCGCAGCCTGCCGTCGGGCATGCGGATCGAAGAAGACCTGTTTCAACAGGCCGACTTTATTGACCGGGCCATTGCCAACATCAAACGGGTGCTGGTGGAAGGGGCCCTGCTGGTGATCGTGATCCTGTTCCTGTTCCTGGGCAACCTGCGCACCACC
>CAZYMK010000196.1:0-5985 GCA_964648885.1 uncultured Geobacter sp.
TATGGCGCGCTTGGAGAGATTCGAACTCCCGACACCCAGATTCGTAGTCTGGTACTCTATCCAGCTGAGCTACAAGCGCAGTATTTCTTTGTAAAGTGGCGGAGAGAGAGGGATTCGAACCCTCGATACCGGTTTCCCAGTATACTCGCTTAGCAGGCGAGCGCCTTCGACCTACTCGGCCATCTCTCCCTCGCAAAGGACTTTCATTTTTACTTGATATTGTTTGTTAATGCAAGTGTAAAGTGACGGATGGTTGTAACAGGTGGTTAGCGACCCTTCTTAAGATCGACCAATATCAGCTTTGCTACAGCCTTAAGTGTCTCAAAAACACCTTCACCTGTGGATGCGCTCGCCTCAAAATCAGGTACGTTGGTAGGGTTCAGTTCCTTGCGTAGTTCTTCAACCGTCATGATGTTGGGAAGGTCTCGCTTGTTGTATTGTACGACATAGGGCAGCTTATCCAGGTCGTATCCCTGTTCCTTGAGGTTGGTACGTAGATTGTCAAGGGACTCGACATTGGCGTCCATCCGCTCTTCCTGCGAATCGGCTACAAATACAATGCCGTCAACACCCTTCAGAATCAGTTTGCGCGATGCATCGTAAAA
Organism: uncultured Geobacter sp.; assembly: GCA_964648885.1. Lineage (GTDB taxonomy): Bacteria > Desulfobacterota > Desulfuromonadia > Geobacterales > Pseudopelobacteraceae > Trichlorobacter. The sequence continues at coordinate 606 of CAZYMK010000196.1, forward strand.
GACCTGGCCTGGGACCGTGTACAGGTGAAACCGGGTTTTGAATCCACGAATCTCACCCAAGGCAAGCGGTAGAAAGTCAAAAAAAAGCGTCCGTTCGGTCTCGGTAGCGAGGCTGATCATCTTGCCCTTTGCCTCAGGAGCAGTCTTGGCATAGACATACTGCAGGTTGGTGGTCTTGCCGCACAAGCCTGGCCCGTAGTAGACGATCTTGCAATTTATCTCGCGTGAAGCATAGTTGATAAAGGACATTGCAGCGTTCCTCGGGTCAGCTGAAAAGGTTGTCTATATCGTCATCCGTGATCTCTGCAAAGGGGAATGATGATCCTGATTTGACCTGCTCGTCTGATTTTTTCATCAGTTTCTCAAAGATGATGGAAAGCTCTTCCGAGGCTTTCTTGACGCGCAGTCTCACCAGGCCCAGTGATGAACGATTATCAAACAGTACAACAAGAATAACGCGACCACCGACGATAGATATATGCAGGTTGTCTTTCTCTCCCTCATGGAAGAGAATTGAAAATTCCTTTTCTCCAATCAACTTGGCAAGGCCGCCAGTTGCCGCAATATTGCCGGCAGTAAGCGAAGCCAGTGATGTTGTGTCAAAACGCTCTGTCTCGCCAACCCCCGAGATCAATTGTCCGTTTTTATCGACAAGGAAGATGACTTTGGAGTTGGAGTCGATTAGTAACCGTTCAATCACGGTGTTTATTTCTTGAAACTCTTCATCATACATGACCATCTGGGTATTGGACATGTGCTTCTCCTTGTCGCGCAAACGAGTCGTAATGCTTCAGAACCGTTGATTTGTATAACAGAACAGCATCTATGATTCAAGCGCTATTCCCCGCTAATCCGTGCAACAGTAGCAGTCTGCACGGGTTTCTTGTCTTTTATTCCAGAATTGAATAGGATACGAGCTTTACCACTAAGGAGGTTTGCATGGCGCAGGAGTTCATACCGAAATGGATAGCATGGGAAACCACACAGAAATGTAATCTGCGTTGCGTCCACTGCCGGTGTTCGTCAGAGCTGAACTCTTCTGAAGGTGACTTTACCTTTGAAGAAGGCAAGCATCTGCTGGAGGAGGTTGCCGCATTTTCAAAGCCGGTTGTGGTCCTGTCCGGCGGCGAGCCGCTGATGCGCAGGGATATTTTTGAGCTGGCAGAATATGGCACCTCATTGGGTCTGCGGATCTGTATGGCAACCAACGGATCTTTGGTTACAGATGATGTCTGTCGGAAGATGCAGCAGGCCGATATCAAGATGGTCTCACTATCGCTGGACGGCTCAACGGCTGCCGTCCATGACGATTTCCGCCAGTGCCAGGGGGCTTTTGAGGGTGTAGTGCGTGCGGCTGAGCTGTTCAGAAAACATGGGCAGAAGTTTCTGATCAACTCTTCCTTCACCAAGCGTAACCAGCATGATATTGCCAGTACCTTTAAGCTTGCGAAGTCTCTGGGGGCTACGGCCTGGTATATGTTTATGATCGTCCCCACCGGTCGCGGTGAAGATATTATGAGTGAGCTGATCAGTAAAGAAGACTACGAAGAGATTCTGGAGTGGCACTATCAGCAGGAAAAGCAGGAAGACGAGATCCTGATGCGCCCCACCTGTGCGCCGCATTACTATCGCATTGTGCCGCAGCGTGCCAAGGAGGAAGGGACACGTTTTGAACGGCGTAGCCTGACTTTTTCTACCGGCGGAGGTAAGGGCTGTATTGCAGCTCAGACTATTTGCCTGATCGACTGTTTCGGTAATGTCAAACCCTGCTCATACTTTCACCGTGTTGCCGGTAATGTCAAAACCACACCGTTCCGGGAAATTTGGGAAAATTCGGAAATATTCAGGAACCTCAGAGATTTCAAGTCCTACAAAGGCAAGTGCGGTGAGTGCGAGTTCATCAATGTCTGCGGCGGCTGCAGGGCCAGAGCGGATGCGGTCTACGGCGATTACATGGAAGAAGAGCCGTTCTGCAATTATGTGCCGATCAAGAGTCGCGGATCATCAGCCGAGTAACAGTTTTAACTTGACAGCCGTGAACCGTGCATATATAAGAGAAAACTCTTTGCCCAGATAGCTCAGTCGGTAGAGCAGTGGACTGAAAATCCACGTGTCGCTGGTTCGATTCCGGCTCTGGGCACCATTTAGATTATAAAGCCATGATGTCATGGTACTGAAAGCCCCGCTAAAGTCGGGGCTTTTTTGTTGTGTATTGTCCAGATTGATTCACTCATGTATGTTGAAGCCTGAACGTTTTGAGGTCGCAAGACGCCCAAAGCGGAGTCCCACCCAAACCATTTTCAGGAGCTCGAACGTGCCATCTCACCCTAAACAGTACGACCTGCAGGACTTCTTCGGTAAACCGGAGCGTTCCTTCTTCCGCCTTTCCCCTGACGGTACAAGCCTCGGGTTCATGCAACCCTGCGAGCGCCGCAACAATATCTACGTCGTGTCTCTGCCCAAAGACGACAGCGTGCCGGATTTCTCCGAGGTCAGACAACTCACCTCAGAAACTGAGCGGGACATCAGCGGCTTCTTCTGGAAAGGGAACGACCACATCCTGTATGTCAAGGACTTCGGTGGCGACGAGAATTTCCATCTTGTCTCCGTTGATATCCACACCGGCAGTGTCCAGGACCTCACCCCGTTCCCTCAAACGCAGGCCTCGGTTGTCGATGACCTGGAAGATGATCCCGACCATGTTCTGGTGCAGCTCAACAGGAGGAACCCTGAACTGTTCGACGTTTACCGGCTCAATGTACGTACCGGTGATTCCGTGCTGGTTGCGGAAAATCCCGGTACCATCACCGGCTGGCTCACTGATCATACCGGGGATATCCGTGTTGCCACCACCACCGATGGCGTCAACACCAGCATCCTGTACCGTTCTACTGAGCAGGATCAGTTCAGAACCGTACTGACCACGGACTTCCGTACCAGTGTAGCTCCGCTGTTTTTCACCTTTGACAACAGCGCCCTGTATGCCCTTTCCAACCGTGACCGTGACAAGACCGCGCTGGTCATCCTGGATCTTGACTCCGGCAGTGAGTCGGCACCGCTTTTTGAGCACCCTGATGTGGATCTGAACGGTGCCTCCTATTCCCGCAGACGCAAGGTGCTCACCACGGCAAATTTCATCACCTGGAAAAGTTGCCGCCACTTCTTTGATCAGCAAACCCGCCAGCTGTTTGAAGCCCTTGAGGCCAGACTGCCCGGGTATGAGATAGCCCTGCAGAGCCAGAATCTGGACGAGGACACCTTCATTGTTGCCACCTATAGTGACCGTACCCTGGGGACGCGCTATCTCTATGCGCAGAAAACAGACACCCTCACCAGCCTGGGTGAGGTGAACCCCCGCATCAGCGAACAGGACATGGCCCCCATGCAGCCGGTCTCGTATACCACCCGGGACGGGCTCACGGTTCATGGTTACCTGACCCTGCCCCTGAGCAGCAGTGGCAAAAAACTGCCGGTTATTGTCAATCCCCACGGCGGCCCCTGGGTGCGGGATTCCTGGGGTTACAACCCGGAAGTCCAGTTTCTGGCCAACCGCGGCTTTGCCGTGTTCAGGATGAACTACCGTGGATCCACCGGTTACGGACGGGCCTTCTGGGAAAAGAGCTTCAAGCAGTGGGGCAGGGCCATGCAGGACGACATCACTGATGGGGTTAACTGGCTCATACAGCAGGGGATTGCTGATCCGGAACGGGTCGGCATCTACGGTGCAAGCTACGGCGGCTATGCCACCCTTGCCGGCGTTACCTTCACACCGGAGTTGTACGCCGCTGCGGTTGACTATGTGGGGGTTGCCAACCTGTTCACCTTTATGCAGACCATCCCGCCCTACTGGAAGCCGTACCTTGACATGATGCATGCAATGGTCGGTGACCCGGAACAGGATCAGGAGCTGATGCAGGCTGCCTCACCGGTCTTCCATGTGGACAGGATACAGACCCCGCTCTTTATTGCCCAGGGGGCCAATGACCCCAGGGTGAACAAGAACGAATCAGACCAGATGGTGCAGGCGCTGAAGGATCGCGGCGTAGAGGTACAGTATATGGTCAAGGATAATGAAGGACATGGGTTCAGAAACGAAGAGAATCAGTTCGAGTTCTACGGTGCCATGGAGACGTTCTTCAGGGGACACCTCGTCAAGGAGTAAGTCATGAAACTGGCTCCCAGGCACCGTCTTTCCACGGTTCCGATTATGCCGTGGCGAAATTGAATGACCATTTCTCTCGGTATCGCTGGAGCTGTTCTGCTGCTGACCGTGTTGGTGGCCCTTGAAATCAGCAGCGGGCATCGCCGGATCAGGTCGTTAAGTACCATTGTTCCCGAGGTGGATGCATTACTGCCAAAGGTGTCGATCATTGTGGCGGCCCGTAATGAGCAGCGCAGTATTCGCGAGGCCCTGCAGTCGCTCCTGAACCTGTCCTACCCCGATTATGAGCTGATTGTCGTGAACGATCGCTCTGAAGACGATACGCAGGCAATTCTTGAGCAGCTTTCCGCCGGTCAGCCACGCGTGAAGCTGCTGCAGGTTCATCAGCTTCCCCCGGGCTGGCTGGGCAAGAATCATGCGCTCTGGGTTGGCAGCCGAGATGCAAGCGGTGAACTCCTCCTGTTTACCGATGCCGACATCATCATGGAGCCGACCGTACTGAAACGGTCTGTGACCTTGTTTGAACAGAACCGGTTGGATCATCTGGCTGTTACCCCCGCATTACTGATGCCCACCGCTTTTCTTGGTATGTTTGGTCTTGCGTTTGCTGTTATCTTCTCGCTCTTTGTACGGCCCTGGAAGGCCCGGGATCCCCGCAGTCGCTTTCATATAGGCATTGGCGCCTTTAACCTGGTGCGAAGTCAAGCCTACCGGAATATAGGGGGGCATGTACCGATCAGGTTGCGGCCGGATGATGATCTGAAGCTGGGCAAGCTGCTGAAAAAAAACGGCTATCGCCAGGATGTGGTCTACGGACCTGACTATCTTGCGGTTGAATGGTATGCTTCGACCAGTGAGCTGATCAGGGGGCTGGAGAAAAATGCCTTTTCCGGTGCTGATTATTCTGTGCCGCTGGTACTGACAGCCGCTTTTTTTCAGCTGCTCTGCAGTGTCTGGCCCTTTGTTGCGCTGCTTGTTACCAGTGGTGCCATACAGATGGTTTATCTGGCAGCGGTCATGATACTTCTGCTGATGCTTGCGGACAGCGCCCGGTTTCACCGGCTACCGGTCTGGTACGTCCTTGGTTATCCGCTGGTCTCGGTCCTCTTTGTCTATATCATGCTGCGGACCATGGTCCTGAATATCATACAGGGCGGTATCTATTGGCGAGGCACCTTCTACCCGTTGCACGAACTCAGGAAAAACCAGGTGTGAACG
>CAZYMK010000197.1:0-5958 GCA_964648885.1 uncultured Geobacter sp.
TACGACGATCAGAAGATCTTTATGGAAGGCATTATCCGGTTTCTCCACGAACACGGTGGGGCAACAACTACATAGTCGCTACAGGGGAGGAGATAACGTTTGTGCACAAAGGAACACCTGACTTTCTTTTAAAACAACGGATGTCACAAATACCACATAGGGACTCGGAACTTGCTGCGATACCATTTTTCATCTCGTCTTCAAGCCATCTTTACCCCACCTTCAATGACACAATCCTCAGCGTAGCCCTGCTACGCAAGCAGTTTTGCTCGATCAGGGACGACAAATCAGACCTAAAGCTGAGCGTAAAACCTAGTGCATCAGCAAATTTCAAGCCCCTAAGCGGTTGCTTGCTACAAGCCGCCAGGTTACTGTTACTGGCATTCCTGCTCCTCAGCATCTCCGTACCTGTTGTACAAGCACAAGCGCTGATGCTGGACGATACCGCAGAAAGCTATCCCCTTGGCGTCACCAGGCTGGAGGTTCTGGAAGACAGGACAGGCGCACTTACCATTGACGATGTCAGCTCAGAACGCTTGTCCGCTTCATTTACGCCATCCTCACAACCGATACCCCACTTTGGGATGTCTGCAGCGGCCTACTGGTTCCGATTCACGGCCCAAAGCCTGACCCGCAGCCAGGAAGCCTGGCTGCTGTTTCTTGATCAACCGGTCGCAGACGAGGTTGAGCTGTACACCCCCACCGGAACCAATTCCTTTGAAGAGCACAAATCAGGGGTTTCACGACCAATCAGCATCCGCGAAATACGCAGCCGGAGTATTGTCCTGCCGTTGCCCGTGGATCAGGCTCCTCGTACCTTCTACCTGCGGGCACGTATTCAGGGGCGCGCACAGTTCCCTCTGACGGTCATGACCTACGACGCTTTTCAACGTCAAGAGACCCTCAAGCAGAACAGTCTGTCGGCAATGTGCGGTTTTCTGGTTGCCATGTCTCTTGTGGGAGCTGCCCTGCTGGCATTTACCAGAGAGCGCAGCTACCTCTATTTTGTACTGTATCTGATCAGCTATCTGCTGACAGCCCTTACCATTACCGGTTACTACTACGCCTGGTTTCTGCCTGAATACCCTGCCATCCATCGTTCCACACTGTTAATCTTTGTCATCCTGATGATACTGAGCGGCCTGCTGTTTACCCGTTCATTTCTCAAGGTTTCTGAACACTCGCCACGAATTGACACCGTGTTACGCTGGATGATCGGCCTGAACACTGCACTTATCCCCGCACACCTGCTGTTCCCGCCGCTCTATGCAAAGATTGCCATCAATCTGATGTTCATAGTTGCCTCTGTTGTGTCTGGCATGGCTGCGTTTGCCTGCTACCGCAAGGGGTTTGCGCCGGCCCGTTACTTTCTTTTTTCACGGATCGTGGTGTATCTGGGCTTCCTTACCTACGCCCTGATCAACTTCAACATCCTGCCTGCCGATCTGTTGCCAACCAGCTACATGCAGCTGGTACTGGTACTTGATGCAGCCTTTATTGTCATCGCCCTGTCAGATCGGATCATTACCCAGCGGCAGCAGATCAACCGTCTGGTGGCTGATTTGCGGGAAGAGATGGATGTGCGCATAAAGGCCCATCGTGTTATTGAAAGCGAGATGGCAGAACGGCTACGCCTGGAACAGGAAGTGATCAGCATCAGCGATGATGAACGATTCAAGATCAGCCGTGCGCTGCACGATGGTCTTTGCCAGCAGTTGACCGGCGCCCGTCTGGTCTGTTCCTCGCTGAGCAACCGGCCGGACGCTCAACCGGAAACCCTTGAACTGCTGAAACCGCTGCAACGGCTCTTGGATGAATCCGTGGAACAGGCCTACACCCTCTCGCGGGGGGCCTGGCCCATAGAGCATGAACCCCACGGTCAGCTTACCTCACTGGATGAGTTTATACAGCGCATATCCAGCCGAAGCGGCATACCAATCACGTTTAATGATCAGCATGCCTGCCAGGAATGCACTTATCCGCAGATGACCCAGCTTTATCGTATCGCCCAGGAAGCGCTTAGCAACGCAGTAAAACACTCCCGGGCACAAAGCATTACGGTATCTCTTGGGTGCAGCCCCGAACAGGGCATATCTGTTGAAGTCCGGGATAACGGCATTGGAACGTCAGGTCGAGGAAGTGTATCTCCCGGCGGTATGGGAATGAGGATCATGGCTCATCGTGCCCGGCTAATCGGAGGCTCACTTGAAATCAGAGACCTGCCGGAAGGCGGGACTGCGGTGATTTGCAGAGTTCCCTGCACCTGTTCTTACTCCGGAGAGTAGCTGACGCAGCACATTACGTTTGCAACATCAGCTCCGTCAGTATCTTTGCCGTCAGGGCCGCGGCCTCTGGTGGAGCCAGTGCATCGGCAGCAACACCTGAGACAACCCTGGTGATATTGTGATCAACCAGCCCTTTTCTGCTCCAGGTCTTTATCGCCGGGGCGGTGATGTAGGCCGAAAAGGTGTGGTGCATGCTGCCCGGTCGTTCGCCGATGATATGTACCACAGCGCGGTGCATGTCATTTTCTGGCTGTTCGCTGAACAGCAGTTCGCCGATCCGGTACCCGACCCGCACTCTGCCGTTTTTTACCACCAGCAGCTGAGGGGCAACGCGTAAACCTGCTGATGCAAGCTGGCTGCGCAGGGCATCCAGATAGGGCAACAGATTGCCTTTGTCAGTGAGGGAGTAGACATTCAGCCCGTCTGAAATGATCAACTGCACCTGTCCGGTATGCGTCTGCTGCTTCCGGTACTTCCGCACCAGACGGAGTGACGTTCCATCCAGCTGCTCGCCTGTCTGGGGATGCAGGATGTAGTCATCACGATTTTTAGAGGTTGTTGACAGCAGGAGTGCCTTGGGAAATTTTGCGGCAAAATCTCCCGGCAGCTCTTTTCTGATACATTTCTTTGCATCAGCGTAGACCGCACGGATTTCCTGATCCAGTGCAACCGGCAGATCCCAGGGGTGCTGACCATGCCCCTCGGCCAGCGGCACCCCCCGTTTTCTGACCTGCTCCATCTTCAGCCGCCCTTCGGCCAGTATTTCACTGTCCGGACGGAGATCCCCCTTTGCCTTGCGATACTGCAACCAGACCTGAAGCGGTTGTCCGAAACTGGCAGCGGGCTTCCCCTGTTCGGTGATCACCCCCAGGCGCTGAAAAAATCGCCACATGGCATCATTCACCTTGTACCCGAAACGCTCACGCAACCGGACATGGTCCTGGAAGGCCGTGGTCATGTAGCCAAGCATCGGATCCATCTTGGTGGGCAGCGCCATCAGGTAGCCGGGATTACAGGGCATGATCTGCTCCAGACACCAGTCCAGATCATCCAGCGAGATATCCATATGGAGGGTGGTACAGACATCAAGGCCGATGGTCACCCCCTGCAGCTTGGCCATGACGATATCTTCCAGACAGCAGCGCACCAGCTGTTCCTTTCTGCGGAACACCTCCGGGCCGATAAACCCGGCCACATCATTGACATGCACCCAGGGGGCCGGTTGCCTGCCTGCCCGCTGCTGCGCCTCAGCCACCTTCTGTTTCAGAAATCGGGCATACCCGTATTTGCGGGCCTCATGGATGACCATATCGGTTCCCTGGGCATGGCCATTGGTAAAATCAGCCCCCTGGCCGGTCTCAAAATAAAGGCCATACTGTCCGGTGCGCTCCGCTGCAAAGGCCTGCATCTGATCCAGACTCAGATCAAAAACCCTGTTGACCGCGGTGCTGCCGGCGATACTCTGGAACCAGATACCGGTACTGCCCGGCTGTTGTTTCTCCACCCGGGCCTGCACCGCAATATGGGCAAGCACGCAGTGCGGGATGATCTCCTCAATGCCAAAGGTACGCCGGATATCAAGCAGGCAGTTTTCAATGGCTGCAACTGAATCCGGCTCGCTGCTGACCGGATTGGTGCCCAGCACCACATCCCCCACCGCATAGGAAAATCCGGAAAGCACCTGCCAGAAGACATCGTCAGGGTTGTCAGTGGGAGAATTGGGCTGAATCCTGGCCCCCATGTAGCCGGGGGCGCCAATCATGCTGCCCGGCAAGGGGTTGAACAGCTTACGCCCCACAGCGATCAACTGCTCATTATCCATCAACTTGACCAGACAACCGGCAACATCACTTGACAGACCATCCAGCAGGGGACGGATCTCTGATTCCCTGTGGCTGAGCAGGAAATCCAGCAGCTCGCGCAGCGTCATGGCCGCTATCCGGGAGCAGGCAGCAGGATTCAGAACAGAGTTGATGGTATCGTACAGAGGGTCGTCAAACAGGGGATGAGATACGATATCTTCGACACGAGTGTTCAACAGCAGTTGACGGGCACGTCTGCGGGAGGTTTCATCGCCGGCGGCAACGCCGACGATCCGGTCCCCCTCCTTGAAGTCATTGGCAGCGCCGATGATCCGGCGGTACAGATCACCGTCAAAACCACCCCGCTGACGGCTGATATAGGAGAGGATATCCTCATGCTTCTTCAGGGGCAGAACCCGTACACCATCAGGCATGGAGGACATCCTCTGCACAGCTTCAACAGCGCCGGGAACGAGCATCACCCCCAGCGTTGCACCAGCCCCGACGCAGAACTGTCGACGGGTCAGACCTGCTGGCTTTGTTTCAGGAGGCAATCGCACTGTTTCATCCTGGCCCTTCTTTCATTTCAAAGCCCTGTTCAAGCGTCGCTGCTTGTTTCCGGCAGGATATAGCACCGGAAATGTAACGCCGTCAATGCGATTCCGGAAGGTATGACCGGTTTCTGACGCTATCCCTTGACTATGCCCCTGCGCAGGGCATATCTTTTCTGCAGTTCACCAGCAAAGGAACTGCCACCTGATGACAGACAGCCAACTACACAACGTAAAAGTTTTTCTGGTTGACGATCATCCCGCCGTACGCCAGGGGCTCTCTCTGCTGTTCAGCCAGACCGGGCTTATCATCTGCGGTGAAGCGGAAAGCATCGCCAAGACCCTTACAAAACTGGAACAGGTTGCACCGGATGTTGTTCTGGTGGATATATCCCTGGATCAGGAAAGCGGGTTTGACCTGCTGCCAGAACTAGCCAAACGGGGCATAAAAAGTGTCGTCTACACGATGCATAGTGACCCGGCCAGCATTGAAAAGGCGTTTCAGCTTGGGGCGAACGGCTATGTCACCAAACGGGACGTTATTGGAGATCTGCAGGAAGCGCTGTCAGACGTCATAAACGGCAAACGCCATATCAGCAGACTGGCAGCCCAAAGTCTTGCCAGCAGTCTGGTTAACAGCAGTACATCAGATAGTCCGCAGGAACAGCAGCTCAGTGACCGGGAACAAGAGATAATCACATATATCCGAAGGGGTTACTCCACCGCCGACATTGCACAGGAACTGTTCATCAGCCCCCGCACGGTAGAATCCTATTATGCCCGCATCATCGAGAAACTGAAACTTGACGGCATGAAGAGCCTGCGCCGTCATATTCACAGCGGCAAACCCGCTCCGCACTAGATCAAAAGCCCGCCAGACCAGGCCACACCTCTCGCTGTACGTAAAAACCCCTACAAAAAAACCGCAAGAATGCTGACAGACAACCGTTGCCCCTTTGTGTAATCATGACAACAGACTACCACAAGGAGTTCTGTCATGAGAACGCTGACTATCGCAATCCTGCTGGCCTCACTATGTTGCTCATTCCCGGCTGTCGCGTTGGCTGACTGCCCTGATGAAGGACGCTGCTGGATCTCCTGGGGAGGCTCATCAACCCAGTATCAGGAACTGGGAACCTTCAAGACCCCCACCTGCTGGAAATTCGGCAAAGGCTGCCGACCCTGGCACTGCGACGGCTACAAGGACACCACGCCGGACTACTGGCTGAACAAATGTACCCAGACCTTCAATGTCAAACATACCCCATCACGATCAGGCGAAACCCTTTGGGTCACCTTTAAAGGCGGTGTTGTCGGCAA
>CAZYMK010000198.1:0-5931 GCA_964648885.1 uncultured Geobacter sp.
GATACTGCGCGGGTAGCTGCGTGGGAAAGTAGGTCGCCGCCAGAATTAATAACAACGCCCCGCTCCTCGTAGAGAAGCGGGGCGATTGCGTTTAAAACGACGTAGTAAAGCTTTCAACTTGGCTATAAAGCAGAAAGCGAGTATAGTTCTATAAATTTGTTCAAACTGAGTTGCTGAAAGGAACACTGCTGTATGAGCAGAAAGATGTTAATAAACGTCCTCCATCCTGAAGAGGCGCGTGTTGCCATAGTGCAGGACGGTCGCCTGATGGAGTTGAATATTGAGATAAGTGGAATGGAGCAGACCAAGGGTAACATCTATAAAGGGGTCGTCGTGCGGGTAGAACCAGGCCTGCAGGCGGCCTTTGTTGATATAGGGCATAAAAAACCTGGCTTCATCCAGATGGGTGATTTGCATCCTGACAGCTGGCAGTGGCGTGATGACCTGCCTGAAGACGAGCGAAAGAAACGCCCCCGGATACAAGAGGTACTCAGACGCGGACAGGAACTTATTGTTCAGGTTGAGAAAGATGCCCGTGATATGAAGGGTGCGGCCCTGACCAGCTATCTGTCTTTACCTGGGCGTTATATAGTATTGATGCCAGGTGATACAGCGGCAGGTATATCGAGAAAAATCGAAGACAATGCTATTCGCAAAGAGTTGAAGTCGCTGATAGCTGAACTGCAAGTGCCCGAAGGGTTCGGTTATATTGTGCGGACAGAGGCAGTTGGTCGAACAGTAGATGAGCTGAAAAAAGATCTCGATTATCTGGTTGGCGTCTATCAACGAATCAAGCAGCATGCTGCCGGCATTAAGGGTGCAGGAGAAATTTACCAGGATGCAGGAGTAATTCTCCGTACTCTGCGTGATTATTTCTCTGACGATATTGATGAAATTCTGGTTGATGATAAGGCTGCTTGTAGCCAGGCGATTGAATTTTTTAAGGAGCTGATGCCAGGCTGTGAGAACCGGGTCAAGCTGCACAAAGAAAAACGTCCGATTTTTTCAAAATATCAACTGGAAGAACAGATTGACCAGCTGTATGAAAAGCGGGTGCCATTACCTTCTGGCGGTTCGCTGATTATTGAGCCAACAGAAGCACTGGTCTCGATTGACGTCAACTCCGGTAAATCCAGTGGTGAGCGAGGCGTTGAAGATACGGCCTTTAAGACCAACCTGGAGGCAGCTGCTGAAGTTGCACGTCAACTAAGGCTGCGAGATCTGGGCGGGTTGGTTGTTATAGATTTTATTGATATGCGGGAGGCAAAGCACAATAAAGAGGTTGAACGGACGCTCAAGGAAGCTCTCAAGATTGATAAAGCGCGAGTCAATGTAGGGCGAATTTCCCAGTTTGGCATCATGGAGATGTCCCGACAACGGATTGCTAAAAACATTCATGATGCGATCCACCTTGAATGTCCTCACTGCGAAGGACGTGGTCGGGTCAAGTCGGTAGAGGCCGTAGCAGTCTCGTTTCTGCGTAAGGTGCATGCTGCCGCAGCCAAAGGACAGGTTGCAGAGGTCCGGGGTGGCTTGCCGCTTGAAGTGGCTTACTACCTGCTCAACCGTAAAAAACGGGAGTTGGCCCAGATCGAGAACGACTACGAAATTGTTGTGACTATCAAAGGAAAACCGTCGTTCCTCTTAAACCAGATTGAGCTTGAAGTAGTGAAGCGCGAGAAGCCGCCTCGTGATGAAGTGGCTGAGCAGTCGCTTGTTGATCTTACTCTGATAATTTCAGATATTGAGAGTGTTGTTGATACAGAAGTAGCTTCGGAAGGTGCTGCTAAGAAAAAGCGCAAGCGGCGTCGCAAAAAGAAGACAAGTGCAGAAAATCAAGTTGCTGACGCTGTTGTTACTTCAGTTGATGAGGTTGACGTTAATCAGGTGCAAGCTGCTACGGTTCAGGAAGTTGCAGACAACACGGAAGCTGAAAAGTCAGCAAACAAGCGTCCTCGTCGTTCTCGTTCCCGTAAAAAGAGTTCGGCAGAACTGACGCCTGAAACTACTGCGACTGGTACGCCGAATGAATTGATCGAACCTGCACAGTCAGCTCCGGAAACGGCTCGGCAGGATGCTGTACCAACACCATCAGAAAAGCCTGGCAAAAAAACTGCACGTCCCCGCAAGCCTAAAAAACAAGAGGATCTGCAGGTAACGGTAGATTCAGCCGCTGAGCCGGATAACCCGGAGCCAAAGAAAAGAAAGGCGCCACGAAGGAAACCGGCTGCTGCACCGGGAGCTGCTTTTTCTGAACCCCTGCCTCCTGCATTTGACGAAGCCGTGTCAGATCAGATTCAACCTAAAAGGGCACGAAAGAATCCAGCTGCGCGGCGTACCAAGTCTGCTGCAGTAACTGCATCGGAAGAACAAGAATAGCTTGACGCTGATTCTGCTCTAGGCTACTTTTCAACGTTATACTGATGCGCTGAATGAGTCTGAAAGGTGACCAGATCATAATGGAAGAACTGAGTGAGCTGTTGCTGCAACGACGTCGTAAAGTAAATGAATTATGGACTGCCGGTATCAATCCGTACCCCAATGATTTCAATCCTCAGCACACTTCGGCTGATGTTAGTGAGGCTTACTGTAGCATTGAGCAGATTGAAGCTGCTGATGTGACATTTGTCCTGGCCGGTCGGATCATCGCCCGCCGTTCATTCGGTAAGGCAGCCTTTATCCAGCTGCAGGATCGTAAGGGACGGATTCAGGTCTATGTGCGTAAAGACGATCTGGGTGATGAGATGTTTGCCCGGTTTGAATCATTTGACATCGGCGATATAATCGGCATTAGCGGCTTTCCGTTTCGAACCAAGACCGGCGAGCTTTCAATACACGCCACTATGGTGCGCTTGCTGGTTAAATCGCTGCTCCCATTGCCGGAGAAGTTTCACGGCCTGACGGATGTGGAGACCCGTTATCGTCAGCGCTACGTTGACTTGATTGTCAATCCAGAGGTGCGCGAGATCTTTGTCAAACGATCCCGCATCGTCAACCTGATTCGCAGCTTCATGACCTCACGGGATTTCCTGGAGGTTGAGACACCGATGATGCAGCCGATTCCAGGCGGCGCCACAGCCCGTCCCTTTATAACCCATCACAACGCACTTGATATGCAGCTCTACCTGCGGGTCGCGCCGGAGCTGTACCTGAAGCGTCTGGTTGTAGGTGGTTTTGAGCGTGTTTTCGAGATCAACCGTAACTTCCGTAATGAAGGGATCTCGGTTCGGCACAACCCGGAATTCACCATGATGGAGTTTTATCAGGCCTATGCCACCTTTAAGGATTTGATGGACTTTACGGAAGAACTGTTCTGTCATGTTGCCCAAGAGGTACTGGGAACGCTAGATCTCACCTATCAGGGGCTTGAAATCAGCTTTCAGCGTCCTTGGCGACGACTGACGGTCAAGGAGGCGATCCTTGAGTATGGCGACATTGAGCAGAAACAGCTGGATGACCATGAACTGGCCTTGGCGTATGCCCGTAGCATCGGCTTGGCACATCTGTCAGACGACATCAGCTATGGCAAGTTGTTGATGGAGATCTTCGAGGAAGTGGCGGAACACAAGCTGATTCAGCCTACCTTTGTCACGGCCTACCCCACGGAGGTGTCGCCGCTCTCCCGTAAGAATGATCACGATCCCTCTATTGTGGACCGTTTTGAGTTGATGATTGGTGGCCGCGAGATTGCAAACGCCTTTTCAGAGCTAAACGATCCGGTTGACCAGAAGGAACGGTTCCTGGCCCAGGTGGCAGAAAAGGATAAAGGAGATGAAGAGGCCCACTACATGGATGAAGACTATGTACGCGCTCTTGAGTATGGTCTCCCGCCCACAGCTGGCGAGGGGATCGGTATCGACCGCCTGGTGATGCTGCTGACCGATTCAGCCTCCATTCGTGATGTGATCCTGTTCCCCCAGCTGCGTAAAGAGGCGAAGTAGCCGTTGGCGCTGCCGTTTGAATTGAAAATAGGATTGCGCTACCTCAAGGCCAAGCGCAAATCAACCTTCATCTCTATCATTACCTTCATCTCCACCGCCGGGGTGACACTGGGGGTGATGGCCCTGATCATTGTGCTGGCAGTGATGACCGGCTTTGAGCGTGATCTGAAGGAAAAAATCCTGGGCACCAACGCCCATCTGGTGGTGATCCGCAGCGGTGCCCCGATGGAGGACTACCGAACCACCATGGCGCGGCTGGCAAAGCTGCCCGGGGTGCAGGCCGCTACCCCGTTCATCTACAACCAGGTCATGCTTTCTACCGGTCGTCATGTCTCCGGCGTGGTGCTGCGGGGGATTGAACCGGATTCTGACCGTAAGGTTACCAAACTGTCCCGCTCCATTGTGCAAGGTGATATTGACAGCCTGGATCCGAAACCCGGGAGCGAGGCGGCCCCCGGTGTCATGATCGGACGGGAGCTGGCCCGCCACCTGAATCTCAGTCTGGGAGACCGGGTCAATGTGGTCTCCCCCACCGGTACTATCACACCGCTGGGGATGATGCCCAAACTCAAGCCGTTTCAGGTGACCGCTATTTTCAACACCGGGATGTTCGAGTATGACTCATCACTGGCCTACGTCAGTCTGGGCCAGGCCCAGAGCTTTTTTGATCTGGGCGACACAGTGACCGGAATTCAGCTTAAGGTGGCAGATGTCTATGGCACCACTGAACTATCCGAACGGATCAATCGTGAGTTCGGACCTGAGCTGTACGCACGGGACTGGATGCAGATGAACCGTAACATCCTGTTTGCGCTTAAAACCGAAAAAGTGGTCATGTTCATCATCCTGACCCTGATTGTGCTGGTGGCGGCCTTTGGTATTGCCTCTACCCTGTTTATGGTGGTGATGGAGAAGACCCGCGATATTGCCATCCTCAAGACCATGGGGGCTCGCTCCAGTAGTATCATGAAGATTTTTGTCTTTGAGGGGTTGCTGATCGGCATCGTGGGCACCGTCTTTGGTGTGTTGTTTGGCCTGCTGATCTCTTTCAACCTGGAACCGATCATTGATCTGGTGCAGAAAATCACCGGCAAGAACTTCTTCAGCAAGGAGATCTACTATCTGGATCATTTTCCCTCCCACGTGGTCATGTCCGATGTGGTGATCATCTCCGTAACAGCGATCATAATCTCGTTTGTTGCCACGCTGTATCCGGCCTGGCAGGCGTCGAGAATGCTGCCGGCAGAGGCTCTTCGCTATGAGTAACCTGCTGGAGATAACCGGTCTCTGCAAGCAGTACCGGATGGGTAGTGATACGGTTGAGGTGCTGAGAGGAATAGACCTGACCATTGCGCCGGGTACCACCACAGCACTGGTAGGGGCTTCTGGTGCCGGTAAAAGTACCCTGCTGCATCTGTTGGGTGCGTTGGACCGGCCCAGCAGTGGCACCGTGTCCTACCGGGGCCAGGACCTGTTTTGCCGATCTGATCGAGAACTGGCTGATTTCAGGAGTAAAACCATAGGTTTTGTGTTTCAGTTTCATCATCTGCTGCCGGAGTTCAGTGCCCTTGAAAATGTGGCAATGCCGGCCCTGATAGCGCGGATAGAACAGCGCGATGCCCTGCAGCGGGCCGCCGCTCTGCTGGAGGCTGTCGGGCTTGGTCACCGGGTTACCCATCGCCCTGGTGAGCTTTCCGGTGGCGAGCAACAGCGGGTAGCTATTGCCCGCGCCCTGGTGATGGAGCCTGAACTTCTGCTGGCTGATGAGCCAACCGGCAATCTTGATGCTCGGACCAGTGAAGCAATATATGAAATGTTGATGAATATCCAGCAGCAAACCGGAGTGAGTATGGTTGTCGTTACTCATAATGAGAGAATCGCAGCAGGTATGAAGCAGATGGTCCGTCTTTGTGACGGACGCATTACCCCCTGTGTTATGGAGGAGTTGTGACCCGATACCCCTATCTGATGACTGCGGCTGTGGTTGCTG
>CAZYMK010000199.1:0-5867 GCA_964648885.1 uncultured Geobacter sp.
CCAGTGCCACAGCCCGCTCACCGAACATACCCGGCAGTTCCGTAGCCGCACGGACCGCCTGGATATCCCGGTCGTTCATCCAGCCCCAGGCCTTGGCGATCTCGCCATAGGCCGGCCTTTGATCGCGCTGCCAGCGCATGGCCCGCACCAGATCCTGCCAGGAGACTTCACCGGCAAAGTAGAGAAACTGACCGAACTTCAGCTTATAGGTAGGAAAAACGCCCGTGTAATAGCGTTCATGCTCTTTTTTGGGGACTCTCTCAACAACCGGACGGACCGGCTTGACAATGGTCGGTCGCGGATAGACCGTGCAGGTGGGGGCCTGCCTGGGCTGAGCCGCCCGCGTGGCCTTTTCCTGGGCTTCCTGCAGATGTTCGATCAGGATATCCCGTGCCGACACCAGTGAACTGACCGCCTCACCGCTGTGCTGGACGGTGGAGCGGGCTGAATCGGGATGCAGCATACGCACCCGCCGCCGGAAGGCCGATTTCACCTCGGCAGGTGTCACCCGCCGCAGGTCGGCAGGCCCCCCGAACAGTATCCGTGCTGCATCAGATGGGTGCATGGTAATGAACGTACCTCGACAGGTGGGATCAGTGGACAACGCACAAGACAATAACCGACATTCACGTCTGATTCAATCAGTAACTCAAACCGGACCGGACCGGTCTGGTTGTTACAGCAGGCGGGGCGCTGTTTTCAGGCGTTCAAGCGTCTCCCTGTTTGCAAGGCAGATCTGACGAAAGGGGGCTGATATCCGCTCGTCTGCCTGGGCACGCTCCCAGAACAGGCAGGCGCTGTCAAACGCCGATGCCCACTCGCCGGAAGCGCCGGGGACCGCGACCGGCGGTACAAAGCAACGGGCCGGAACAGACCCGTCCTGGGGACGGTACAGCATCGGCAGCAGATCATAGCCCGGTGCCAGGCTGTACAGCCTGGCAGCTGAAGGCATAACCAGGGATACGTTGCCGAAATGCTGATCATTGTTGGCGATCAGACTACTGAAGACCGACAGCCAGCGCAGCGAGGCGGCATCCTGCATCGACAGCCTGCCATCCTTTTCCATCCGGTTGGCCGCATTGACCCAGTTGTCCTGGTAGCCGTAGAATTCGTTTTCCACAGCCCGCAGCGAGATGACCGGCAGGCGGCCATGCCGTCCGTGCCGGTCAAAACGATCCACCTCAAGAAACAAACGACCGCCTGCCTCCAGCACCCTGCTTGCAGCTGCGGCAATCCCGGCCTGCTGCACGGTCTGCAGTGTATGATGTTCACACAACAACAGATCAGCCCAGCGCTGCCCTTCTTCACTGTCCCGTTGCGGTGAAAACTTCACCAGCACGGCCCGCGTTCCCCCCTCATGTTCCAGTACCGTGGTGAATTTGGGCTGCTCTCCCCCGGCCGATGAACCGACAGGCTGTCCCTCCAGGGCCTCTTGTGCCAGCTGCGGGTAGACCGCTGCCCTGGCTGCAGCCGGAAGAGCGGGCATATCTGACTGTACCAGGCGAAAATAACGCTCCAGAGATTCCTGCCCCACCACCAGATTGCCGACAGTGTCCTCACCGCGCCGGACCAGGGCGATCAGCGTATGATCTTCGTTCCAGTCATTGCTGCGGGGAGGCAGCCCCAGTTCGTGATGACATTGGCGTACAAAAGCACGACCAACAAACCCCTCAGGGTGAAGATCTGCCAGAAACCAGGGCAGGCTCTTGAAGAGCTGCTCATGGTCGCCCTCCGGACGCCAGAGAAAATCATGCTGCGCCACGGCAGACAGGGTGCCTGTCTGCCGGGCATTGCCGTCAGCATCTATACAAAAAACCGGAAAAACACCACCCAGGCCACGCAGATCTCGCAACCTTGAATAGCGCCGTGAACGCGCCTTGCCAATCAGGCAGACACGATCAGCAAGCGGTGCCAGCAGACGTGAAACCGTGGGCTGACTGCATCTAAAACGCTGCTGGATCTCCGGTGCCGAGTAGATACCGGTTGCCAGAAAGGCAAGCAATCTCTCCTGTTGCTCAGTGAGCACAGCCACAACAGCCCCCTTGTTTGAATAAATATTGAATAGCTTTATATCAGTTTAACATTCTAAAAAACAATAATTTAACACTTATTACATCATTTTACTGAATAGATAAAAATGCAGTACGTGCTGATGCTCGGGATGGCGTTTGACGGTCTGTTGTTTCAGAATGGCTTATGCTGTCACCGGCCTGTGCTATACTGACGCAACGGAGAGGAGGGACCTTGCGGTGACGCTTGATTTGATGGACCGGCTCAAAATACTGGCAGACGGGGCAAAGTACGATGTCTCCTGCTCTTCCAGCGGCAGCTCCCGCAGTAACAGCAACGGGGTCGGTTCTGCTGCATCCAGCGGCATCTGCCACACCTGGACCAGCGACGGACGCTGCGTCTCCCTGCTTAAAATCCTGATGACCAATGCCTGCGTCTATGACTGCGCCTACTGCGTGAACCGCCGCAGTAACGATATCCCCAGGGTGGCGCTCACACCGGCAGAGGTGGCGGAGCTGACGATCGGCTTCTACCGCCGCAACTACATAGAAGGGCTGTTCTTAAGCACCGGTGTGGTCCGTTCTGCCGATTACACCATGGAGCTGCTGATTCAGGCGGTGCGTACCCTGCGGGAACAGTACCGTTTCAACGGCTACATTCACCTGAAGCTGGTGCCGGGTGCAGATCCGCTGCTGGTGCAGCAGGCCGGTCTCTGGGCAGACCGAGTCAGCATCAACCTTGAGCTGCCCACCCGTGAAAGCCTGGCCCTCTTGGCACCGGACAAGAACCGTGATGCCGTGGTGGGGCCGATGCGCCAGGTCAATCAGCTGATTACCGTTAACCGGCTTGAGCGCAAGCAATCCCGCAAGGTACCCCGCTTTGCCCCGGCCGGTCAGAGTACCCAGCTGATCGTGGGGGCCAGTAATGAATCTGATCGCCAGATCGTGACCCTGTCGGAGCAGCTCTATCAGCGGCTCGATCTGAAGCGGGTCTACTATTCGGCCTTTATCCCCACCGTGGCCGACAGCCGCCTGCCTGCGCGACCAGAGGCACCGCTCAGGCGGGAGCATCGCCTGTATCAGGCCGACTGGCTGCTGCGCTACTACGGCTTCGCTGCCCATGAACTGCTGGATGACGCATCACCCAACCTGGACCCTGAGCTTGATCCCAAGACCGGTTGGGCACTGCGTCACCTGGAACTGTTTCCGGTGGAGATCAACCGAGCCGGTTATGAGGAGCTGCTGCGGATTCCGGGGGTTGGTATCCGCTCGGCCCAGCGGATTATGCAGGCACGGCGGCAGGGACACCTGGGGATTGATGATCTGAAGGTCCTGGGGGTGGTGATGAAGCGGGCCCGCTACTTTGTGACGGCGCGGGGCCGTTATGCCGGACAAGGGCCGCTTGAAAGCAGTGCCTTACGCAGGAAGCTGGTGGATGCGCCACAGCGGCCGGTTCAGCTGAGTCTGGCACTGGAACAGCCGCCTGCCGGTCTGATCACGGGGGAGCTGTAATGTCTGCGTGCTATCAGTATGACGGCACCCTGGCCGGTCTGTTGACTCTCTATGCCCGGTTACTGCCTGATCGCGTTACACCGGAACGAATCAGCGCCACCCCGCTTGATCAGCAAAGCCTGTTCGGCAGCGAGATCGTCATTACCGCCGATCATGCCGTGGCAGAGGCGTTCTGGCAACGCCTCCAAAAACGCCTTTCCCCTCACAGCATCAAGCTGGTGCGCCGCTGTCTGCTTGCAGACCACCCGCAGCAGGAGCTGCTGATCTACCGCTATCTGCTGTTGGAGGCTGAAGCAGGCCGGGCGGTTGACCGAATGCCGACCCATCCCTCAGTGATGCCGGTCTGGAAGCTTTCACACCAGGTGGGAGCAGAGGCGCACCGCTACCTGGGCTTTGTCCGGTTTCAACAGCTGCAGGGCGGGCTGTACCATGCAGCGATTGCCCCTGATCACCGCATACTGTTGCTGATCGGAGCGCACTTTGCCGAACGGTTCAGTGACCAGCAGTGGCTGATCCATGACCAGCGTCACAGCGAGGGGATTCTGTACGATTGCAGCCGCAAGGAATGGCTGCTGCTGCCGATGGAACAGCGCCATCAGCCGGAGGTAACGCCGCAGGAGGAGCAGTTTCAGCAGCTCTGGCAAAACTACTTCAGCACCCTGTCCATACCGGAACGAAAAAACCTCAGGCTGCAGCAGGGCAAGGTGCCGCTGAAATGCAGGGCCTGGTTGACGGAGTTTGGCCTGTCCCCTACTGCGCCACTTCCTGCATCCGTTGACGCAAGGCCGTAACCGCCTCCGGTGAGGGCACGCTGTTGCCGAGACCCTTTAACCAGAACCGGTCAAAGATCCGCCTCTGTTTGGTTTCTACCAGTATCTCGGCCGGAAAGAGCGAAAACAGGCTGAAGGTGTTGAGCAGCGACGACAAGGCACCCAACCGGTCAGGCCCGCTGGCCTCAAGATAGAGGCTGCCGCCGCAGCGGCTGGAGCGTTCCAGCTGATAATCGTCCAGCACCAGCGGATTCGACAGGGCCTGCACCGTGGCGGTTGCCTTACTGAGGGCCTGGTAGTCAACCTCGTCAGTGGCCACATCAGCCAGACTGAAATCAAGATCCAGTCGGGCCTGCCAATTCCTGCCGTTACCGCGCAACGCCTCAGCCCGGATGATATTGATCCGCCGTTCCGCTAAACCATGGGTCAGACCGCAGATCCAGCCGGGATCAAAACGCCCTTCCATACTCAGTTGATACTGCTTCACTCCCAGGTAGCGGAGGGAGTTTGCTGCTGGTGATAGCGGCAGAACTGCCTCATTTGTACGCATAATCCTCACCCCATTACTTGTTTTATCCCACATTTATGCAGCTACCAGATGCAGCATTCATCAGGCATGCCAAACTTTGACTGAATCGGCAGTAAAGTTGCAATAAACTTCAGAACAAAGGAGACAGCATGTCATGCCACTACCAATAGACCGCGAAGAGGGAAAACGGCTGTTCAAAAAATATCGCAGCCAGCGGGATGGGATCAGGAACTGTCCGGAGATGGCCTCGGTCTGTCTGATCTGCGAGTCGATCGACGTTGTGCCGAAGGTGGGCAATGCAACCATGCTGTACTGCCGCAACTGCGGCTTTGCCTTCCACCGCTACCAATGTCCGGCCTGCAGCAAGACCGTCGATGGTCGTGACCCCAGCAATCCGGCCTGCCGGGAGTGCGGACTGCGGGTCTGCAACTGCGGCGCCTGTGGCTGCGCTCATGCAGGCAAGGAGGTCGTGTGATGAAGCGTGCAGCATCAGGCGACACCGTCACCATCAGCTACATCGGCACCCTGGATGACGGCCGGATCTTTGACAGCACCGATGAACACGGTCCGCTGACTATCACCCTGGGCAGCGATCAGGTCTTTGCGGCACTGGAGGCTGCGGTCATCGGCATGGCGGCCGGCGAGGCCAAAAATATCGTCATACCGGCAGCCGAGGCCTACGGGCCGCGTCGGGAAGCAAACATCCTAAAAGTAAAGCGGGAACTGTTTCCGGCAGAGCGGGATTTGCGGATTGGCGAAAAGCTGCAGCTGCAGTTCAAGGGCGGGGTTGAACGGATCATGCTGATTCTTGAGGCTGACGAGCAGGAGGTGACCCTGGACGGCAACCATCCGCTGGCTGGCTGTGACCTGACCTTTGCGCTGCGGCTTGATGCGGTGGAGTGACCAGATGGGAACGACACCTGCACAGTTCGCTGGCACAGCTTGATGGCCTGAAAGCAGCGCTGACGAATGCTGTTGATTTTATCTTTTTAGATTGAGCGCGAATACCCTTGATAGTATGAAAACAGCAAAGGCATGAGATATGCT
>CAZYMK010000200.1:0-5851 GCA_964648885.1 uncultured Geobacter sp.
TCACCACATCCGGCCGTAACCGCTGAAACGTAAACGGCACATGCCCCTCAAAGTGGTACTGCGGGTTAAATTCCGGAACCGTTATCTTCAGCTGCTGCAGTAACGCACCGGTGTCAAACGTGGCAGCAGTATCCAGCAGCGCCTTGATCTGCACCCTGGTTTCTGCCGGGTCAAACTCGATCGCACCGGCAATACGGATCTTTTCATGGCTCGTGAGTTTGATACCTTCACCTTCTATCAGCAGCTCTTCAAACAGTTTCTCGCCGGGGCGCAGGCCGCTGAAAACAATCTCTATATCCTCGTAAGGCATCAGGCCGGAGAGCCTGATCAGCTCCTCGGCCAGATCAAGGATCCGCACCGGTTCTCCCATGTCCAGCACAAAAATCTCACCGCCCTGGCCCAGACAACCGGCCTGCAGTACCAGCTGGCAGGCCTCGGGAATGGTCATGAAATAGCGAATCACCCGAGGATCGGTCACGGTCACCGGTCCGCCGGCCTTGATCTGCTCCTTAAAGAGCGGGATCACACTGCCGTTACTGCCCAGCACGTTGCCGAACCTGACGGTGCTAAAACAGGTGTGCGACCGCTGCGCCAGGGCCTGCACATACAGCTCGCCAGCCCGTTTGCTGGCCCCCATCACGTTGGTGGGATTAACCGCCTTGTCGGTAGAAATCATCACAAAGTTTTCAACACCGGTGGTATGGGCGGCATCGGCAACTGTAGCGGTACCGCCCACATTGTTGCTGACCGCCTCCATCGGGTTATACTCCATCATCGGCACATGCTTATAGGCAGCGGCATGAAAAACCACCTGGGGCAGAAAACTGTCAAACAGTGCATCAATCCGCTCTTTATGGCGAACATCAGCTATGATTGGAATGATCCGCAGATCAGGAAAGGCAGCAGCCAGCTCTTTCTCAATCTGATAGAGCGGGGTCTCCGCACTATCAAGCAGCACCAGTTTGGCCGGCTCATAGCGGCAGATCTGTCGGCAGAGTTCGCTGCCGATACTGCCGGCAGCACCGGTAATCAGCACCCGCTTATCAGCCAGATATCGTCTGATCCCCTGCTGGTCAAGCTGAACCGGGTCCCTGCCCAGCAGGTCTTCGATCTCTACCTTCCGCAACTGCGATATAGACACTGAGCCGTCGATCAGCTCCGCTATGCCGGGCAGGGTCTTGAACTGTACCCCGAAACTCTTACAGCAGACAACAATCGCGCGGATCGTCTTTTTTGGGGCAGACGGCAGCGCGATGATCACCTCTTCAATCTGATGCTCACGCAACAGCTTCGGCAACTGCACCGTGGTACCCAGCACCGGCACGCCACCAAGCCGCAGCCCTTGCTTCTTCTCGTCATCATCAGCAATACCGATTACCGTAAAGCCGGACTCTTCCTGCTTGGCAATCTCCTTGATCAGCAGATTGCCCGCATCACCTGCCCCCACAATCAAGGTCCGTCGCCCGCTGGTTGCCTGCTTGGTCAGCCGAGGCAACAGCCGGTGTTCCCGATAAAACCGGAACAAAAAGCGGCTACCCAGCATCAGTGCCATCAGCACGCCCCAGTCCAACACCAACAGCACCCGGTAGAACAGCAGGGTATCGCGCATAAACAAAAAGCCAAAGGCGGTCATCACCACGGCCAGGGTTACGGCCTTCACAATTTCAACCACATCCTGCAACGAGGCATAACGCCAGATACTGCTATAGAGATTTGAAAAGATAAAGACCAGTGCCTGGATACCCAGCACGTAGGGGAGGGTATGCACCAGACGGGCTGTAAATGTGGATGAAATCAACAGATTTTCATCCAGCAGCAGCGCCGTAAGGTACGCAACCGCGATCAGGGCCAGATCCAATAAGAATTTTTGCAGGGTACGGGGAACATGCATGAGAATAGATGCCGCCTTCAATTCGAGCTGCTGTGTAGTCAAACGTTTTTGAGTGCCGCCGATACCCAGCTTATACCGCAAAACGTCTGACTGGTCACGCACGAATCAGCAAACTGGAGGCCTTTTTCCGTAGCGCAGCAGTCAGCACTCACCCAAACAGTTCCGAGTGGGTACCGGCCCTCACAAAAATAACCAAGCCTGCTTTTAAGCTCATGAAATAGATCGTGAGGTCATATCACATTTCAAAAATATACCGTCTTCCGTTGCGTCATTGCGGCGTTGCGTGAGACAAGTCTTTTCCTCCTTCAACGCTACTCCGCACCCGTTGCATCACCAGCCACCACCCTGCCAGCAGCAGCAGCTCCCACGCTGCCACCGCCTGCCAGCCAAACGGATGCAGCAACAGCAACAACACGCCAACCGCTGCCTGCAGCAGACCGTACCAAAGTGATACCTGCCAGTGGGGTACGGGGAGAGAGATCCAGCTTGTCATCAAAAAAACTGACCACCGCCAGAAAACCAGCAGGCAGCCAGAGCAGCTGCGGCAGCCCAAGCAAAAGTGAGGTAACGATGTAGGCAGCCAGAATACCGACACCACCGTCTCAGGGGGGTCGGCAGGTAGTGGGAACTGCGGTCATTGGGGAGATCCAGCAGGCCGAACCGGTAGGCAAAACGGGACATGAACCAGGCGCCGAAGGCTCCCAAAGCGGCTGCAACAGCTAGAAAGACCACCAACGGTATGGGTCGGGCGCTCACAAAACACCACTGTGGCAGCGCAGAACAGACATAGTATCGTTACGGCGCTGCCAGCACAGCATCTTGATACTGCACAACCATACGGTCCACCGTTACCAGCAGCAACGCCTCGGTCTGAGCCTGGGCAACGAGCAAGCGGTCAAAAGGATCTTTGTGGAGCGGTGGTAAGCGATCAACCTGCAGGACATGTTCGGAGGTAACAGCAAGCTCGGTATAGCCGTTCTGAACCAGCAATCTTCTTAACCGGTGAGGATCAACAATAAAATCAGCACGTCCCAGCCCGCGCTTAATAACGATCTCCCACAGATTCACGGCACTGAAGAACAATGTATTGGAGGGTTCAAGCAGCAGAGCCGTTGTGGCTTCGGAAAGACGGTGCGGATCAGTAGCAGCCCAGAGTAAGAGATGTGTATCCAACAAAAGCTTCACTGACAGCGCCCTTCAAATAATTTCTCAATTTCAGCAGTTCCCATGGCATCAAAATCGTCCGGCACACGGCATTCTCCAGCCATAAAACCCAAACGCCGGGTAGTACTGATGTCTGCTTCTGTCAAAGGCACCACTTTCACCATCGGCTTGCCTGCCTTTGCAATAATAAACGGATGCCCCACAGCAGCATCTTCCACCAACCGGGAAAGATGCGTCTTCGCCTCATGAATATTAATCGACTGCATAAAAATACCTCCAGCCAGGTTCACTGAACTTAGTTTATCGATCAGCTCCCAGACTGTCAAGAGTGCCCTTCTCAGGCTTAAACGGGCGGAGAATTTTCCGGCTTCGTTCATACAACAACCGCCCTTCTCAAATATCTGACTTTCCAAAGAGGCATACACATGGCGATACTTTTCCGCTTCCATGCGTGTTCGAACGAGAACATCCTTGGGAACGCTCATTCCGCCAAGACAGGTAAGTGTGCACGACAATAGCGTCCACAATCCGGTTTTCCGTCATTGCGTGTGGCACTCTTCAGGCATCCCAGCTCCTGCAGCAATAATTGACAAACAGGTAGTACAGGATATACAAAGATATACTAAAGCTGGAGGTCACCAACCATGAAGCAGACCGCTACACTCAAACAGGTAAACATCAAAATGCCGTTATCAACGTATGAACAGCTCAAAAACTTCAGCGCAGCCACAGGCAGATCCGTGCAGTCTGTTCTGATCACAAGCAGCAGTGAATACCTGCAAAGACAGGAACAGTTAGTAGCCATAGATAACGAAAGCATGCTTTCATGGCAGGACTACCTAAATAACGATGTGGAGGATGTGGCCGAACTCCTACCGGTTATTAACAGTATCAGAGCGCGCGCAAACTCGGCACTTGCCAGCATGAATAAAACGGCATGATCAAAATAGTCCAGACCAAACGATTCACAAAAAACTTTTCATCACTGCTTGAAACTGTCCTTGAAAGATCTCCGGCGTTCACTTTAGATCTTCTTGATGCGTTTGATAAAATTCTCGCGACCATAAGTCGTTTTACAGAAATCGGTGTTCCTAAAACACGACGCTGGTACGGTACAAATGTTGTATTACGCGACATAGAGATTTTTGTTCAGCAACGTCAGTTTACAGTTCGCTATTTCTACAAAAAATCACTAAATCAGATTGTACTGGTGCATATCTGGATTGATGGACAGGATCAGAATTGATGGAGGACAATTCAATCTTTGAACTATCCACCAATAACGCCCCGGTCAACCGATTAACTGCTCCACTTTTGCCAGTCATCTTCCCAACAAATTTCATTACACAGCAACTTCAAGTCTGAACCCGTCGTAGTGCAGCCTGGGCGCTTTGTTTTTACCGTGTTTTTCAAACTCAATCAGGTCCATATCCAGGAGTATTTTTACATCTTCTGATATATTTTTCATGTCGCGACTCGTGATTGCGGCAAGTTCCTTGATAGATTCTGGTTGTTTTTCGCGAATGACTTTAAGCAGGGCAAAGCGTTGTGGGGTCATAGCCTTGCGGAATGCCTCCCTTCACCCTTCACCCTTCACCCTTCACCCTTCACCCTTCACCCTTCACCCTTCACGGGGATGTTAACTCCTCACGCCCATTCTCTTTGCTCACACAAGGCGCTCAGCCGCACACGTTAACAGACAAATCTGATTTCGGCCTGCCGGCCGGTTTTTTCCGCATATTGCGTCCTGTAATAACTTCTAATGCGGCAAAAAACGCCTCATCACCGGCCGGGCGGCCGGTACGGGTGGCAGCCGCCACATGCTCACCACCTTCATCCGTTGTACAACACCAAAACTCATCCCAGTTTGTCACAAGACCGGACAGATTCCTGTCCGTAAGCAATGGATCCTTTTCCACCAGCCCAAGGTGAAACCGTGCGCTTGACCATGCATACTCTGCAACCTGCCGTGTTATACCGGCCCGGACAGGATTCAGTTCAACATAACTGACAGCCGCCAGCAGATGGTTCTGATCAAGCACACTTGATGAAAACCTGCCCTGAAACAGGTAGCCACGTACCCCTTCAGCAAAGTTCTTCATCCGGGTATACCTGCGGTGGGCCTCACCGAAAGCCCGAGCCAGTGATTGTTCCGTCTTGGGCACTGCAACAAAATGGACATGATTAGTCATCAGACACCAGGCAAGGACCTCTACACCGTGGCGCATACACTCTTCAGCAATAAATGACAGGTAGGACATACGATCATCATCACAGGCAAAGACAGCCATCGAACGGACGCCGCGTTGCGTCAGGTGGTGTGGGTAGCCGGGTACAACAAGACGAGGAAGGCGGGCCATAGTTACGCAAGGGGAATAGAATCATCATAAAGAGTTTCAGGCGCAATATCCAACTCGCCCGGCCAAACTACAGTACCATAATCAGTACGTACGCGTTCAAACAGCTGCATATTTGCTAGACGAGTCCACGGTTTGATTTTTAATAGCGGCTTCATATCAAACCGACGCCTCTCACCATTGGCATAGATAAGATCCAGCTGAAAATCAGATCTCGGTGAAACCGCAATGACATCAATTGACATAATACACCTCACTGAAGGGGAGCAATTCTGAATGGATCCTCACCATTAACGGCAAGATCCCAGTCCACAAACAATTCTTCTTTGTGTATTTCAATCCAGGCTTGAACCATCTTTAATTGCTTCTTGGGTAGAGTGCCTTCCGGTCGTTGTCAAGGTAGTTGTCGCCTTTATCTCGATTGCTAAGCCGTTTTTTT
>CAZYMK010000201.1:0-5817 GCA_964648885.1 uncultured Geobacter sp.
TCTCTTTGCGCATTTTTTTAATCAGCCTGGGGATCTGCTTCAGATCGCCGCCATAGTCAGGCAGTGACTCGGCTACCACCGGCAGGGTAACGTAGTCTTTTTCTGCGATGGACTCAAGTATGGTGCGCATCCCTTTCTTGACCGTCTCCGGCGTGATGCCGTGCTCGGCGTTGTAGGCCAGTTGCTTGGTACGGCGGCGCTCGGTCTCGTCAATGCAGGCCTGCATGGAGCGGGTAACCGTATCAGCGTACATCAGCACCCTGCCTTCCACATTACGGGCGGCCCGGCCACAGGTCTGGATCAGGGAGCGGGTGGAGCGCAGGAAGCCTTCCTTGTCGGCATCCAGGATCGCCACCAGGGATACCTCCGGCAGATCCAGCCCCTCCCGCAGCAGGTTGATCCCCACCAGCACGTCGAACTCACCCAGCCGCAAAGAACGCAGGATCTGCATCCGCTCAATGGTATCGATATCGGAGTGCAGGTAACGCACCCGCACCCCAAGTTCCTGGTAGTAGTTGGTCAGTTCTTCGGCCATCCGCTTCGTGAGGGTCGTTACCAGCACCCGCTCACCCCGTGCCACGGTCAGCCGCACCTCATGCAGCAGGTCATCCACCTGGCCAAAGTCACTCCCCCTCCCTGACCCTCCCCCGCTGGGGGAGGGAACACCACACCTCACCCCAGCGGGGGGAGGCTGGGAGGGGGGAACTGCCGTAGCATGACGCACCTCGATCGGCGGATCAACCAGGCCGGTGGGGCGAATCACCTGCTCCACAAACACGCCACCGGCCTGCTGCAGTTCGTAATCAGCCGGGGTGGCCGAGACATGCACGACCTGGTTGATACGCTTTTCAAACTCCTGAAAGTTCAAAGGCCGGTTATCCAGGGCTGCCGGCAGGCGGAAGCCATACTCCACCAGGGTTTCCTTACGGCTGCGGTCGCCACGGTACATCCCGCCAACCTGGGGGATCGTGATATGAGACTCGTCGGTGAACAACACAAAATCGTCCGGAAAATAGTCGATCAGGGTAAAGGGAGGCTCACCGGGCTGACGGCCATCCAGGTAGCGGGAGTAGTTCTCGATCCCCTGACAGAACCCCATCTCCTCCATCATCTCGATGTCGTAGTAGGTACGCTGCTCGATCCGCTGGGCCTCCAGCAGCTTGCCCTGGCTCTTGAACAGTCGGATCCGTTCCTCCAGATCCAGCCGGATCTGTTCCACAGCCCGTTCCAGGTTCTCTTTGGTTGAGACATAGTGCGAGGCCGGGAAGATTGAGCACTTTGACAGCTTCTGCAACACGATGCCCCGCAAGGGATCGACCTGGGAAATCGCCTCCACCTCATCGCCAAAGAACTCGATCCTTAATGCCCGCTCGTTGTCGTAGGCTGGAAAGACCTCAATCACATCTCCCCGCACCCGGAAGGTGCCGCGGTGGAAGTCGGTATCATTACGCTCGTACTGGATCTCCACCAGCTTCTTGAGCAGGGTGTCGCGGCCGTAGTCATCCCCCTGGTGAAAGAAGATATGCATGGCCTGATAGGCCTCTGGTGAGCCGATACCGTAGATGCAGGAGACCGAGGCCACGATGATCACATCCCGCCGGGTAAGGAGCGACCTTGTGGCGGAGTGGCGCAGCTTGTCGATCTCGTCATTGATGGCCGAGTCCTTCTCGATGAAGGTATCGGTGTTAGGCAGGTAGGCCTCGGGCTGGTAGTAGTCATAGTAGGAGACGAAGAACTCAACCGCGTTGTCCGGGAACAGCTCCTTGAATTCACCGTACAGCTGGGCTGCCAGGGTCTTGTTGGGTGCCAGCACCAGGGCCGGTCGACCGGTACGGGCGACCACGTTGGCCACGGTAAAGGTCTTGCCGGAGCCGGTTACCCCCAGCAGCACCTGGTGTTTGTCGCCGCGCTCGATGCCAGCCACCAGCTCATCAATGGCCTGGGGCTGGTCACCGCGTGGGGTGTAGCTAGTGGTGAGGTTAAAGGTGGTCATAGAGGCACTCTGCCGGTTAAGGGCTCCTACAACGGCAGCCCCAACTGTATTTTAATGGCCCGCTCAACCGCCTTTAAATCCTGGTTGCTGATACTGCCGCCACAGCTCTGCAGACGTTGCTTGTCGACCGTGGCGAGCTGGTCGGCCATGGCCTTGTTTTCGGTGCCGTTAAATGCAACAACCGCCTCGCTCGGATAACATCTGCCAGTATTACTGGTAAGCGGAATCACCTGTACACGATTGAGGTGGGTGTTGGCCGCATTGTTGCTGACAATCACGGCAGGGCGGACCTTTCTCGTCTCAGAACCGATTGAGGGATCAAAGTTGACCCACCAGACTTCACCTCTTTTCATCGGCGCTATCCCCCACAACACCATTGGCCCAGACAAGGGCGTCCGCTTCGCGAACACGGTCAGCAGCCATTTCGCTGTAGGCAGCGTCCAGATCGTTGGCCTTGAGTTTCGGCTTGATCAGCTCTTCGATGAACTTGCTGATATTACCACGGCCGACCACCCGGCACAGCTCATCATATACCAGTTCGTTCAATGATATGGTCAGCTTCTTCTGCATTGGCGCCTCCTTTTAATACGTCATACCACCGACGCATTACATATTACCACAGCATTAAATCAAAACATGAATAAAAACGATTGTCAGGAAAAATATTTTTCTTCATACTGCTCCGCAACCTAGACGGGCCTCTGCCCGTCTTTTTCATTCTGAAGGAGTATTAAAACAATGCAGGAACGTATCCGAAACATTGCCATTATCGCCCACGTTGATCACGGTAAGACCACCCTGGTGGATGCCATGCTGAAGCATTCCGGTGTTTACCGGGAAAACGAGGCCATCACCGAGCGGGTGATGGACAGTAACGACCTGGAGAAGGAGCGCGGCATCACTATCCTGGCCAAGAACCTCTCGATCCACCACGGCCAGTACAAGATTAACATTGTTGACACCCCTGGCCACGCCGACTTTGGTGGCGAGGTGGAGCGGGTACTCAAGATGGTTGACTCGGTGCTGCTGCTGGTTGACGCCCTGGACGGCCCGATGCCCCAGACCCGCTTCGTACTGAAGAAATCCCTTGATCTGAACCTGAAGCCTATCGTGGTGATAAACAAGATCGACCGCCCCGGTTCCCGGCCGGATGAGGTGCTGAACATGGTCTTCGACCTGTTCTGCGAACTGGAAGCCAATGATGAGCAGCTGGACTTCCCGGTGGTCTATACCAGCGCCAAATTGGGCTACGCCAAAATGGATATCAATGTTGAATCCAACAGTATGGAGCCGCTGTTTGCGGTGGTGGAGTCTAACGTGCGCCCCCCCAAGGGAGATGCCAACGCCCCGTTCCAGATGCTGATCGCTAACATCGACTATAACGAATACATCGGACGGATCGCCACTGGCCGTATCTTTAACGGCAAGGTCAAGGCCGGCGAGACCGTGGCCATGATCAAGCAGGACGGCGCCATCACCCGCGGTAAGATCACCAAACTGCTGGGCTACGAGGGCTTGAAACAGGTTGATATACAAGAAGCTGGCACCGGCGACATCATCAGTGTGGCCGGTTTCGAAGAGATCAGCATCGGTGAGACCCTGGCCGCGGCCGAATCACCGGTAGCGGTGCCCTATGTCTCGATTGATGAGCCGACCCTTTCAATGAACTTCATCGTCAACACTTCCCCCTTTGCCGGTCGTGAAGGTAAGTGGGTCACCTCCCGCAACATCCGCGAGCGGTTGACCAAGGAGCTGCGCACCAACGTCTCGCTTCGCGTGGAGGACACCAGCTCGCCGGATACCTTCAAGATATCAGGCCGCGGCGAACTGCATCTGTCAATCCTGATCGAGAATATGCGTCGTGAGGGGTTTGAGCTTGCGGTCTCCAAGCCGGAGGTCATCGTCCGCGAGAAGGATGGCGTCAAGATGGAGCCGATGGAATATCTTGTGGTTGATGTGGCGTCAGAATTTCAGGGTGCCATTATCGAAAAGATGGGGCCGCGCAAAGGCGAGATGGTGGCCATGCACCCGATGGGTGAGATGGTCAGACTCGAATTCGTCGTGCCTGCCCGGGGCCTGATCGGTCTGCGGGGCGAGGTGCTGACCGACACCCGCGGCACCGCGGTGATGACGCATACCTTCCACGAATACGCCCCCTACAAGGGTGACATTCCCGGCCGCAAAAACGGCGTACTGATCGCCATGGAGCATGGCGAGACCACCGCCTACTCCCTGGATGCCCTACAGCCGCGTGGCACCCTGTTCATCGGTGCTGGCGTGGAGGTTTACGGCGGTATGATCATTGGCGAGCATGCCCGTGACAACGACCTGGAGGTCAACTCCTGCCGCGGCAAGAAGCTGACCAACGTGCGGGCATCCGGTTCTGATGATGCTATCAAGCTGACACCACCGCGCATCATGAGCCTGGAGCAGGCTCTGGAGTTTATTGACGACGATGAGCTGGTAGAGGTAACTCCCAACTCGATCCGGATGCGCAAAAAAGAGTTGGATCCGAATCAACGCAAGAAGAAAAACAAGTAGCCGCGTGCTACCTGCAGCAGCAGACAGCACAGGGGGCATGGTCAACAGACCTTGCCCCCTGTTTTGTATCTCTGGTGTGGCGGCACCCTAAAACGCGGCGCTGCTCAGCTCAAAGGCGCCTTCCTCCTGGTTGATCAAAAAATCGAACGGCGGCAGCTCGTGCTGCAGCAAGATCAGCAGCAGCTTGGGTCTCAACAGCGCCTTCTGCCCCTCGTCAGCAAACTTCAGGAACAACCGTAGCAGCGACTCAACCGCCTCAACCGGATCGCCCTTGATATCGTTCACCTGTTCGGCACTGTTGAGGCTGAACAGGCTCGGGTAGGTGCCGTCCGGCTTGAAGTAGCCCATAATCTTATGGGTCTCGGCATCCCCGAGGATCACTTTGACCGCTGTAATGATCTCATTCAGCGCGGCAATCAGAGACGGCAGTTTGCTGCTCAGTGAGCTGATGATATCCAGCCCCACCTGCAGCCCTTCCATCCGCTGCATAAAGGTCTCCATCAGCTCCCCCCGGATCAGCCCGCCATGTTGGGGCATCAACGCCAAAGGCGCAGGATCAAGCTGTCTGATCTTCTGCACTGCCAACCGGATCGCCTCATTGCTGGGCATGTAGAGTTGATGGAAGGCCTTGATGCCGGCCCAGTTCTCCTCTTGGGCATGGAGCCCGGAGGCGGCGATGCCGCCAAACAGATCGCCGGTGAACAGGATGCGCGACTCCAGATCATAGACCATGCAGGCCCCGCGAAAGTGACAGAACGGCGTGGGTACAAATTGCAGTTTATGGCCGGTGGGCAGCACCACCCGCTGTCCCTGCACCCGGTCAACAGCCCGGAAGTTGGTCTTTGACATGCCGTTCAAGTTTGCCAGACGCCAGGTGTCTTCAGTGGCGATCACCGTCAGACTGGGGTTGAGCTTGGCCAACGTGGGCAGCACCCCAAGCACGTCCGGATCCTGATGATTGATAAACACCAGGTTGATCTTGGCCAGTCCGCCGGGCAGCACGGCCGTCACCTTTTGTGAGAGGCTGTCAAAATCATTGGTCGGGCCGGGATCAATCAGCAGACTGCCGGTGACACCGTTCCCCTTGAATATCCGTAAGAAACTGTTTCGGCTCAGAAACGTCTTGGTACCGGCCCCCACCCAGTAGACTCCGGGTGCCAGCTCGCTGACCTGGTCCAGGTTAATCAGATTGTCCATTGCTCTCCCCCTTTAATGAGACCTACAAGACTCTGATGGTCTTTTAGCACAGCTCTCGCCAAGAATAAAACCTGAAACCGCATCCG
>CAZYMK010000202.1:0-700 GCA_964648885.1 uncultured Geobacter sp.
AGGAGCAGCAGCTACTGGTGCATACGCTACCATGGCAAGTGGAGCCACTGGAGCATCGGCTATCGGAGCCGGTATACAGGCTTACGCAGCTGCACTGTTGAATCCAGCCACCATAATCATCGCTGTAGTTGTCATGGTGGTAATGAAAGTGCTGATGGGTAGCGGCTGTGATCAGGGCGACATCCAGACCGGTATGCAAAACGAAGGCAAACAGTGTCACTACGTTGG
Organism: uncultured Geobacter sp.; assembly: GCA_964648885.1. Lineage (GTDB taxonomy): Bacteria > Desulfobacterota > Desulfuromonadia > Geobacterales > Pseudopelobacteraceae > Trichlorobacter. The sequence continues at coordinate 229 of CAZYMK010000202.1, forward strand.
AGACTACTGTCAAAAAAAATGGCCACTGGTGGGCTGTGTACAAAAAGCCAAGAGCTATTGTTGTTTCAACTCAAAAATGGCGAGGATTATCCATGAACAGGGCAGACCGCAGTTGCAATCATTTCAGCCGAACGGTGGCTGGGGAGCTCCCGAATCTCCCAACTGCCGTGGGTTTTCACCCGATGAATTCCAGGCACTGGACTTCTCGCGAATCAACCTGTCGGAATACTTCGAGGATGTACAGAAGGATCTATCCACGAAGATCCAGGGATCGCAGCAGACGATCATGCAGAACATCCAGAACAAGTATCAGGCGACTACGAAATGACCAAACTAATCGGCCTGGTGGCTATTGGCCTGGTGGCGTTCGTTCCATCGGTGCAGGCCAAAAATATTGGCACATTTGGCATGACATACCGGATCGTGGAGCGAGATGCCCTGGTCGAAATCGAAGATCGTGCCAGGCAGGTTG
>CAZYMK010000202.1:710-4030 GCA_964648885.1 uncultured Geobacter sp.
GTCTTCGACAAGCGGAAGATCGTGAACTACCAAGGGCCACCCGATCGGATACACTTGCCTCGCACGAAGCGGAACCGGAGCTTCCAGGTTGATATGAGCTATACCACCAAAATTGATGTTCCTGACGGCAAGGGTGGAATCCTCTACCCTATGGGGTACACCTTTAATCCCCTTGACTACGTGGCCTACCCGAAAACGCTTGTAGTCATTAACGGTACCGACTCGGAGCAGGTCAAGTGGTTTGCAGCCTCAGAGTACGACAAGCGACTCGACGTCATGCTCCTCCTGACTGAGGGAAGTTTTGGAGCCGTGTCAAAGAAGATCAGCCGTCCCTTGTTCTACTCAGACCGAAAGTTACAAGCAGTTCCGTCGGTTATCAGGCAAAAGGGGCGTGTCATGGAAATAACTGAGATAAAGCTTTCACCACCCCAGACAAAGGCACCCGGTATAACAGCACACGACAGAAAGGGAGCACCTTGAAGCCACAGAAAGCACACCTTTTTGCAACAGCTTGTATTCTTGCGTTGTGCGCCGGTTGTTCTCACGAAACATGGACAACTATGGAGGAAACATCTCGCCTGCCATCTGCGGCCACTCAGATCTTGGCACCGATCAACTGGGTAACAATGGCTGGTAGGACAGCTACCAGACCAACATCCATGGGGACTGATACCGAGCGGGGTAAACAATTCGTTCTCACACGCATGGTTTTGGAAGATTTCAGCAGCGACGGGAAATTCATGGAGGAGATCCTGGCAATGCAGAGCCGGTTTCGTAACCACGATTGTGGAGAGATGTTTCCTGAGCAACATCAGTTCAACAGCAGTTCCACCAATGACAAAGGGACAATCTGTCGCTATCTGACCGGTAATAACCGGTCAATCATTATCACGGACGACGGGTCAGAATTCAAGGTGCGGTATGAGGATGAACCAGAACTATAGCATCTCGATACTCACGGTGGTCATGCTCTTCCTGGCTATACCGGTAGCTTACGGGGCTGGCGGTGCCTGCAAGGGAAAGGTACTCAACCCGGTGACCGATATCTGTTGGCAGTGCATGTTTCCGGTGAAAATGGGGAGTGTCTCTTTTGGAAACGGAGCGGAACCATCCCCTGGCAATATCACCTCACCGGTTTGTGCTTGCCCGGACAGTAAGGGGATACTCATTCTTGGTGTTTCAACCGCCTTCTGGGAACATGCCCGTTTGATCGAAACGGTGAAAGACCCGTACTGTTTCCCGGTGATGGGTACCGGCATGACCAACCCAAAACCAGGTTTTTCATCTGGAGAAAACAGGAGCAAGGAGTACGGCGACTCAAACTACGCCTTCCAGCAGGCTCACTACTTTTACTTTCCTGCCTGGTCGATCCTGAAACTGTTCATGGACTTTCCCTGTGCCGAAAGCAGAACCTTTGACCTGGCCTACATGACGGAAGTAGACCCCATGTGGAACGACGACAGTTTGTCATTCATCATCAATCCAGAGGCGCTCCTGTTTGGCAATCCGGTGTCACAACTGGCCTGTGTTGCCGACAGCGTGGCAGCGACCACGTCATATCCCATTGATCCGCTGTTCTGGTGCATGGGAAGTTGGGGGTCGTTCTATCCGCTTTCAGGGAGTATGAACGAGAATAACCCCTTTAACGTAAACGCCGGACTGGCTGCAAGGATGCTATTCAAACTTGGCCGTGAGACCCTCCTCTTTGATACCGGCATCAACCAATGCTCTCGTGCCGGGGTCGTGACGCCGATTCTCGTCAAAAGCAACTACCGGCTCCAGATTGCAAGGCCGGTGCGCGGTAACGACTGCATCCCCATCGGCAGGCCGTCTCTCATCTGGGGAACGGCAAAGAACCCGCCTTTCGGTACTACCAACACGTCTCCTGACAATTTTCTCTGGTCACTGACACGAAGGAGGGTCTGTTGCGTCGGCTATGCACTCAATTGATCTCCTGGCTGCTGATTACCTCTCCTTGCGCCATTGCCGCAGCAGGCAATCCTGCTTACATCAGCACTCCCGATAGCTGTTGCGTGGTGGACAAGGTGGTGGAGGATACGGTTCATCTCAAAAAAATGGGTAACTGCAACGGCACTCCAGGTCGAGCATTCATTCAGACAAAGCAGAAGAGAGTAAACGTTGTTGTGGAAGGAACCTTCTGGAAAACAACTGATGTGGAGGGACTCGCCATACCTGATCTTGCTGCGACACTGAATCATGCCGGGCAGCTTGCAGGAAAGATGACAGTTCCCGTTAACCAGAGTGAAAAAGAGATGACCGCCCTGGCCGAAAGGCTCAATTCCTACTACCGTTCAGATGCTTTCCAGCTGCGCATTGTGCAGGAGACAGAGCGGATTACGTCTGATGTCTTTGGTGGCATGTCTGACATTTATTACGCCGACAAAGCCAAACAGGCAACCCAGGGAAAGCTGGCCGCATCCGAACGGGTCTACGTTTTCATCTCGTCGGCAATGCCACTTGCGACCATAAGAAACTATGCAGCATCCGTAGCCCAATTGGGCGACCCTAATATTACCCTGATCATGCGCGGGTTCGTGGATGGGATGACCAAGATCCAGCCGACTATCAGCTTCATCGCTTCAGTGTTGCAGCGCGACCAAGCGTGTCGCCCCCAGGACGGTGAGTGCGAGATGCTGCCGACAGGACTGGTCGTTGATCCCCTGTTATTCCGCCGGTACCGGATCGACCGTGTTCCAGCCATTGTCTATGCCCGTGGGCTCAAGGCCGAGGATGCCGGTTTGAGCGAGGGTGACCCAAAGAACACCACCATCTCGGATCACTATGAAGCATACGGAGACGCCAGACTGGAATATCTTCTCGACCAAATCCGGAGGGAGAGCGGGTCGGATTCACTGGCCACACTTCTGGCCGTTTCTGGTGGCAGGAAATGAATGAAAGCGAGTCACAACCAATGAATGAAGAGATCCGTATGGAAGCAAGTGAAGCCTCTGAAGAGAAGGATGCCATTTCGGTACCTAAAGAGACTCCCAAAACACACCCCAAAGAGCAACCCAAACGGCAACCGGGTACACTGGCCCTGATTGGCACCTGTTTGGCGGTATCTTTGGGAGCATCTTTGGCAACCGTTGCAGGGTATGACCGCTGGTACGCCCAAAAGGTAGTGGCCGTAGACATCAAGGGGTACATCGCCCAGCAACGGGACAGCTACCTCGCTGGAAAAATGAACGATGACGACCTGCGAAAGAGTTTCGACCGTCTTGAGGCGGTCATCACATCTATTCCAAAGAACCGGGTGATCATCATGGGTGACGCGGTGGTACGAAATGCAGAAACCGTTA
>CAZYMK010000202.1:4040-4620 GCA_964648885.1 uncultured Geobacter sp.
CTGGCTGGCTATCCTTTGTTTGCTTGTCGCAGGAACACTGCTTCCCTACAAGTTCAGCGTCACCATGACACCATCCCTCAAGCATCGTGTCTACTGGCTGATTCGGCATCCAGATTATGTAGGAAAAGGCGAGTATGTACTGTTCCGCCACAAGGAACTGGCAGACAGACTTGGGATGCAAAAGCTTGAAGAGATGATGAAGCTCATCGGGTGCGACGAGGGGGATCAGCTTGTTGTTGATGCAGAGAAGAAGTTCTACTGCAACGGCGAGTACCTGGTCAGGGCCAAAGACTTCTCGCTCAAGGGCGAGTCGCTGCAACACTTCGTCTTCAATGGCAGAGTTCCCAAAGGAGCCATGTTTGTGATGGGAGAACACAAGGACAGTTACGACTCACGTTATTTTGGCTTCGTGGATAAAAGCCGCATCCTGGCAAAAGCTTACCCGATTTTCTAAGAGGAATTCCGTGCCGATTGAAAAACTGAATCCGCTGCACTATATGGGGCACGCTGAATACACCGGCTTCTGGCAGAAGCTCTTCGCTACGGTCCTTTACGGGTTCTAGGGTCGCTGCTTCTTTGT
>CAZYMK010000202.1:4667-5816 GCA_964648885.1 uncultured Geobacter sp.
GCGGAATCATGAATCTCGTCAGGTCATTCACGGGATAGGAGGATGCAGTGTCGAAGGATAGTAGCAGCTCGCCGGATGTCATGCCAGTACCGCCAAGCAACGAGATCCACCCGCGTGGACTCCTTGAGGCAATCTCGTACATTGATCAGAACTTCGCCAACGAGCTAGGTGGATGCATGATCAAGTCTCGCTTTCTAACTACCAAGCAACGACTGGAGTTTATGGAGGTTGGGTTTCGGAGTTCCTTTGCCTCGGGAATCGTCACAGCACTTCTTACTCCTATTGCCATAGGAGTGATCGAACAGTATATCCCCATGTTTGGAGATCCCACGCCAACCATGTTCGACAAGTTCAGTGCTTTCCTGCTGGCTCTGGGTTTTTCACTGGGATACGCCGTCTTCATGGCCAAAGCCTCTATATGTTTCATCGGCGAGTACACCCGGGCAATGGTGCTGAACCTTCTGGGTGGCATGGTGTTCGGTGCGGTTGTCAAAGCGGTGGTGGCATTTATCGCCTTTCATTTCCTGTACTTCAAGGTTTTCTCGGACAGCAACGTGCTCTGGGGCGTGGGTAAACTCTATTACGCTAAAACCTCACCTGCATCAGTTGCCAGTATCTACTACTGGGTGCAGGGTTTTAAAGGGATCTTTCTGACTTCCGCCTACTTTGTCCTGGTGTCGACAGCAGTATTCATCATCATCCCCATTGCTGCCATGTTTGTCGCATGGCTGCGTAACCGCAAGCTGATAGCCGCAGGAGTCGTGCATGTCGATTCGGACCGCATCTAGGCTGGGACTGGCACTACTGCTGGTATTGATTCCGTCCATGGCACTTGCCCTGGACATGGAGTTCTATGTCTGGGGTGGCCATGACGCCGTGGTGAATGCCTTCAGCAAGCTGGCACTGATCTTCGGCGACAATGCCTACAAGTCTCTCTATTTTGTGGTCATCACCGCTGGACTGTTTTTCGGCGGAGTGACGGTCTTTGCCAAGTCACTGGGTACAGGCAACGGTTCGGTCATGACCTGGATCGTGCCGACCCTGATCGGCATCATGGTCTATCTGGCTTTAGTGGTGCCGAAAGGGACGATCCATGTCTACGACCCGGTCTACAACAAGAACCAGGCAGGGGGTGGTTTCCCGGAGGCG
>CAZYMK010000203.1:0-5793 GCA_964648885.1 uncultured Geobacter sp.
ACGGTCATGAAACAGGCCCAGGAGAGCGCCAGCGAGATGCAGCAGCTGTTTTCCGATGTGGTACATGCCTCACCGGCCCTGGTCTGGCTGGCCGACACCACCAAGGGCTGCGTCTGGTTCAATGATTCCTGGCTGGCCTTCACCGGTCGTACCATGGAGCAGGAGCGGGGCAACGGCTGGGCTGAAGGGGTGCATCCCGACGACTTTGACCGCTGCCTGAAGATCTATACTGAATCGTTCGACCAGCTGAAACCGTTTTCCATGGAATACCGATTACGCCGCTACGACGGTATCTACCGCCTGATTCTGGATGAAGGTCGGCCACGTTTCAGACCGGATGGCAGCTTTGTCGGCTATATCGGCGTCTGCCTGGACATTACCCATAAAACCTGCCCCCTCGACCGTCAGGAATGCCTGATGCAGGCAGTACGCTCGGAGGCCTGAAACATGCAACTAACGGAACGACCTGATTTCAAGATGCTGCGGCAGCGGGCCGAAGCATTGGTAAGCTCATCTCCGGAAGATCCCTGCGGGCTGACGCCTGAAGAGGTCAGGGCTCTGGTACATGACCTGTCTGTGCATCAGATTGAACTGGAACTGCAGAATGATGAACTGTTAAACGCCCAGCTGCAGATCGAGCGGGCACGTGATGAGCTGGCACGGCTTTATCACCAGGCGCCGGTGGGCTACCTGACCCTGAACCGTAACGGCACTATCGAGCGCTGCAACCAGACCTTTGCAAATATGCTGGGAAAAGCATCCGATCTCTTGATCAACAAACCGCTGGCCGACCTTTTGGACAATCCGGACAGAACTATTTTTTTAGGCAGGTTTCGGGCGTTCTGCAACCAGCCGGCCGACAAATCAATCGAACTCTATTTTCCGTCACAGGGCAATGTTAAAGGCTTTCACGGCCGTCTGACCGCCAGCATCGGTACCGGTGACGCAGCCCGTCAAAATGATGGTGAATCCTCCCTGCTGGTGATTGTGCAGGATGTCAGCGAACAACGGATTGAGGCGCTGTTCCGGATGCGAGCAGAGGAAAAGCTCAAAACCCATGACCTCTTTATCAGCACCCTGCTCAACACCGTGCCGATCCCGATTTTCTATAAGGACACCCAGTGCCGCTACCTCGGCTGCAACAATGCCTTCAAGGCATTTACCGGCTTTGATGACGAGCAGCTGATCGGCAAGACGGTGTTTGACATCGCAGCACCCGAGAACGCTTTACGCTATGATCTTTCAGACAAAGAGCTGCTGGCCAATCCGGGGAGCCAATCCTACGAATGGAAGGTTACCGTTTCTGACGGATCGATCAGGACCGTTGTGTTTAACAAGGCAACCTTCAGTGATGCCAACGGTGAGGTAAACGGGATCGTTGGCGCCATCCAGGATATTACCGACCTGAAGGGCCTGCAGGACTGCATGTCGCAGGCAAAGGAAGCGGCAGAACAGGCCTGCCGCGCCAAGAGTGAATTTCTGGCCAATATGAGCCATGAACTGCGAACCCCGATGAACGGTGTGCTGGGCATGGCTCAGCTGCTTGAATTGACCGAGCTGACCACAGAACAGCAGGAATGTGTGGCTGCCATCATGCAGAGCGGCACCGGGCTGGTCAAGATCATCGGTGACATCCTTGATCTTGCAAAGATTGAAGCCCAGCGGATGCAGCTGCAGCATGACCCGTTTTCACTCAGGGAGACCATAGGGCAGGCGGTCAATCTGCTTCGTCCCCAGGCCCAGGCCAAGGGGCTCTCTATCTTCACCAGAATTGCCCCTGATCTGCCGGACCTGTATCTGGGTGATGAAGGTCGCCTGCATCAGATTCTGCTGAACCTGCTGGGTAATGCCATCAAGTTCACGGCCAGAGGCAGTATCAGCATCACGGTGCTTGCCGGGGCTGACGAAGAGACAACCTGTTCACTCCGTTTCAGCATCAAGGATACCGGTATCGGTATCAACTCTGCCGGTCTGCACAAGCTTTTTATTCCATTCAGCCAGGTAGACGGTTCAACCACGCGCAGGTTCGGCGGCACCGGCCTGGGGCTGGCCATATCAAAACAGCTGATTGAGTTGATGGGGGGAGATATCAGCGTTGAAAGCACCGAAGGGGTCGGCTCAACCTTTTTCTTCCGGCTGCCGCTTGCACTTGCTACAGAACTGGTCTGCGAGCAGAAACAAACATCGCCATCAGCCGTTCCGGCCAGCCATCGTCCCACAGACTATCGCATACTGCTGGTGGAAGATGATTATGTAAACCAGCGGGTTATGGATACGATGCTGCGCAAGATTGGCTACCGGACAGGACTGGCCGCCGACGGCCAGGAGGCGCTGGAGCTGCTTGCCGCAGAGGCTTTTGATCTGGTGCTGATGGACTGCAGCATGCCGGTGCTTGACGGCTATCTGTCCACCGAAAAAATACGGGAAGCCTCAAGTGCGGTCAAGAATCGGGAGGTGCCGATCATAGCCCTGACAGCACGGGCCATGCAGGGCGATCGGGAAAAATGCCTGAAGGTCGGCATGAACGATTACCTGCCCAAACCGGTTCATTTTGATGAGTTGACCACGGTCCTGAACCGCTGGCTGTCCCCGAAGTAATTCTGGTTGTTACACGAATTTTACTGGACGAACCGGCCTGTTCCTCGTACCATGCGCCCTACTTCAGCACCAACAACCGATGAAAGGCTACAACACATGGCACAGGCACAAAAAGGGGACAAGGTTCGGATCAACTTTACCGGCAAACTGGAAGACGGCACCATCATAGAGACCACACTTGAATCAGGCGAATGCTGCACCGACGACGACTGCGGCGATGACTGCAGCGATGATTGCGGCTGCGAATCCGGACCGGCAGAGCTGACCATTGGCGAAGAGGAGTTTTTTCCGGCCATAGAGGCGGCACTGATCGGCATGACCCCGGGAGAGAGCACAACCGTCACTATTCCTGCCGTGGATGCCTTTGGTGAGTACGATGCCGAGGCGGTCTTTACCATTGAAAAGCAGCTCCTGCCCGACGATATGAACCCCGAGGTAGGTGATGACCTGATCCTGACCGGTGAAGACGGCGAAGAGCTGGAAGTGACCGTGGTTGAGGTGGGTGAAACAGCCGTTACCTTTGATGCCAATCACCCGCTGGCCGGTGAAGATCTGACCTACGAGATTGAGCTGATCGAGATTCTGTAGAGTTTTCTGAAACACAGGGGCACAGAGAACACAGGGAACGTCCTGAAAATAAGGAAAAAATGAACGAGTTTCTTAAGACGTCTTAACTTCTTTTTCTTCTTGTTTTACTCTGTGTCTCTGTGTCTCTGTGTTAAAGTTTTTGACGAATAGCCTCCTATGCCCCTCCCCTCAACGCCACACAACCTCCCCTGGCTACCCGATACCGTTCCGCTGATGCTGGCTCCGATGCAGGGCCTGACCAACCGCGGCCTGCGGGACCTGTTTGCCTGCTGGGTACAGCCGGATACCCTCTTTACTGAATTCATGCGGGTGGCACCTGGTGAGACCGGCAAGCGGCTGTCAGCATCCGACCTGCAGGAAATGGCCCCCAGCGAGGCCGGGATTCCACTGGTGGTGCAGCTGATCGGCCACGGTACCGAGGCGCTGGTTCAGGCTGCACACATTGCCCAGCAGAGCGGTGCCATCCATATCAACCTGAACCTGGGCTGCCCCTTTGGCCGGATGACCACCGGCCTGACCGGCGGCGGCATCCTGCAACGGCCTGAACTTCTGCAAGAGCTGATCCCGGCTCTGCGCAGTGCCATCAACGGCAGCTTTTCAGTCAAACTGCGCTCTGGCTATACTGACCCGCAGCAGATTTTTTCACTGCTGCGGTTATTTGAGGACAGCAAGGTTGATTTTCTGGTGCTGCACCCCCGTACCGTGGTGCAGGAATATGAAGGGCTGGCTGACCACACCATTACGACCCGTGTGGTGCAGGCAACAGGCATTCCGGTGATCGCCAACGGCGATGTGCGGACAGGTATGGAGGGTCTGCAGCTGCTGGAGCAATCCGGTGCAGCCGGACTGATGCTGGGGCGGGGGGCGATTGCCGACCCGTTGTTGTTTCAGCGGTTACGGCAGCGGATCACGACACCGCCGGATCGCACGGAGCGGGCCGCCATGCTGCGTTTTTACCTGGCTGAACTGCTTGGCCGCTACCGGGGTATCTTCTGTGGTGAGCAGCAGATTCTGGGCAAGGTCAAGACCATCTTTGCCTGTATGAATGATCCTGATTTTACCCGGCAGATCAAGGGGCTGAAAAAGGCCACCTCAATAGGGAAGTTTCTCGATCTGGTGCAGCAGCTGGCCTGAGGCGGCCTGCTCGATCGGCCGTCGATCCTTGACCCCGTAGACCCTGATGCCGGCCCTGGTCTCCACCGGGCAGACATACTCGCAGATACCGCAGCCGTTGCAGATTTCCTCCACAATGTATGGCTCCTTGACCGTGGTCATCACCCCGTCCAGCCCAAGCACCTGCACCTCCCGTGAGCGGATCGCCTTTTCCGGTATGGGGCAGTGTTCCTCACAGACAATGCAGTCCATCTTTCGGGCAAACGGCAGACAGTGATCCTTTTCAAAGACTGCCTTGCCGATCACTTCACGTTTTTTCTGCTCCACCGCCAGGTTGGGGATGGCGCCGGTGGGGCAGACCTGGCCACAGAGGGTGCAGTTGTATTCGCAGTAGCCCAGACGGGGGATCACCAGCGGCGTGTACAGCCCTTCCCAACCGGCCTGCCAGGCGGCCGGATAGAGGGCGTTTTTCAGGCAGACCTTCATGCACTCGCCGCAGCGCACACATTTTTTCAGAAAAACATTCTCATCCCGCACACCGGGAGGACGTAGCGGCCATACCTGTTCCGGCTGCCTGAAACGGGCAGGTACTGCCAGCAGCAGACCACCGGCCATTCCCCCCAGCAGCAGACGTCGCTGGGGCAGCAGCGGTCCTGCCGGTTTCAACTCCCAGGACGGCCTGAAGCTGATCCGCTGATGGGGGCAGCCCTGTTGACACTCCATGCAGAGGATGCACTCCTCACGGTTCAACACCCCCTGATCAAAGGTGGTGGGGCACAGTTCGCGGCACTGGCCGCAATCAGCGCAGAGTCCGACCGGTATCCGCTTGAAGGGGGAGAATCGCCCCAGCCAGCCCAGCAGCGTACCGAGCGGGCAGAGGTGGCGGCACCAGGCACGGGTCTCCAGCCGCTCCAGCAGGATGATGCCAATCAGTAACGCAGCAGAAAAGAACGACAGGGGATAGAGGGTTTCACGGAACGGCAGCAGGTACTGCTTGAGCAGGTTATACGCCGGGGCAATGGCGTCACGTTGTTCACCGATCAGACTGTACAGTTCCACCCAGCCTTCGCGGGCAGTCAGACCAAGCAGGGGATAGAAAAAGAAGGTCAGTCCCCGCAACAGAATGGCGATCGGATCCAGCAGACCGGCCAGATTGAGATTGAAGAGCGACGCAAACAGCAGCGTCAGCAGCAGCCAGTATTTCACATTACCGGCCAGCCAGGGGATCGGTCGGGTGCTGCGTTGTTTGGGGGTCAGCAGATCCAGCAGTGTCCCTAGGGGGCAGATCCAGCCACAGAAAAAACGACCCAGCAGCAGGGTAGCCAGGGTCATCAGCAGGGCCGGCATTAACAGCCAGCTCCAGCTTTTGGCCGCCAGCAGATAGCTGACCAGCACCAGCGGATCAGCCCGGAAAAAGGCATTCACCGCCGCATTGATCTGGTCATGGCCGCGGTACTCGGTCTGGATGAACAAAATCAGGAACAGGGCCAGAAA
>CAZYMK010000204.1:0-5791 GCA_964648885.1 uncultured Geobacter sp.
ACCAGTCCCGAGGTGCCGCCGTACTCGTCCACCACAATGGCCAGATGGACCTTCTTCTTCTTGAATTCCTGCAAGAGTTGCTGCAGGGTCTTGGTCTCAGGAGTGAAGAACGGTTCGCGAATCAGTTCCTGCAGGCTGATCTGGGTGTCCTGAAGGCCCCAGCACTTGAGCAGATCTTTGGCGTACAGCAGGCCAACGATATTGTCCAGGGTTCCTTCAAAGACCGGGATGCGTGAATGGCCGCAGGCGATGATGGCATCAATCGCCTCCCGTACCGTTGCCTCAACACTGATGGCAGCCATATCGGTGCGGGGCACCATGATCTCACGCACCACGGTGTTGTCCAGCTCCAGAATGGCGTTGATCATCTCCCGTTCCTGCTCGTCAACAATCCCTTCCTCTTCGCCGGCCTCAATCAGTTCGTGAAACTCTTCCTCCGTAACCTTTCTGCGTCCGGTTACCAGGCGGGAGACCATACCGAACAGACCTGCCGGCCTGCGACTGTTACTCTCGTCCACGTTCTTGTTCCCTCTCTTTACGGTGATATTGGGGGCAGAGTGGTTAGCCCCTTCTGTTGCAGTAATTGCCAGAGTTCCTGCTGTTTACGTTCCATGCGCCGGGCTGCTGCCGCACCGCTGCGCTCATGGTCATACCCGCACAGGTGCAGGATGCCGTGCAGCAGCAGGAAGATCAGCCTTTCATAGGGGGACCAGCCGGCGCCGGCTGCTTCCTGAGCCGCCGTATCGGCCGAAATGACCACATCCCCCAGGGCATGGCAGGCCAGTTCACTGAACTCCCCTTCCTGCAGAGAAAAGGAGATCACGTTGGTGGGGCGGTCTTTGCCCAGGTACTCCCGGTTCAGGCGATGAATGGCCCGGTCGCCCGTAATGGTAACGGAAAGCTCGGTTTCATCAGGACATCCCAAGGCGCTTAATATTGTCACCGCTGCCTTCCTGATGGTGCGCAGCGGGGCCTGGTGTCTTCGTTGGTTGTTCTGTACCAGGATGTGCATGTGGCTTTTTACCTCCGTTGCCCCCTTTGTGTACCGGTTCGGGATAGTCGATCCGGTGGTGGAAGATGGCGCACAGAATTCGATTGAAACTCTTGGCAATCTCATGCAGGTTTTTGAGGGTCAGTTCGCATTCATCAAGCTGCCCGTCGGTAAAGATCCGGTTGATCAGTTTCTGGACCATCCCCTGGATCCGGTCCGGTGTCGGGTTGATCAGGGTGCGGGAGGCTGCCTCTACCGCATCGGCAAGCATCACCAGCCCGGCCTCACGGGTCTGCGGTTTGGGGCCGGGGTAACGGAACTCCTGGGGATCCACCTGCTGCCCGGAGGCATCGGCCTGCAGCTTGGCCTTTTCATAGAAGAATTTGATCAGGGCGGTGCCGTGGTGTTGACGGATGATATCAATAATCGGCTGGCCAAGATGCCGTTCGCGGGCCAGGGTTTCCCCTTCTTTAATGTGGGAGATCAGGATCAGGGCCGACATGTGGGGAGAGAGCTTGTCGTGGCGGTTCTCACCCCCCTGCATGTTTTCAATAAAGTAGAGCGGCTTGGCTGCCTTGCCGATGTCGTGGTAGTAGGCCGCTGCCCGTGCCAGCAGCGGGTTGGCCCCGATCGCCTCAGCCGCCGCTTCCACCAGATTGCCTACCACGACACTATGGTGATAGGTGCCTGGCGCCTTGACCATCAGTTCGCGCAACAGCGGCGAGTTGAGATTGGAAAGCTCCAGCAGCTTGATGTTGGTGGTGTAGTGAAACATTGATTCAAACAGCGGGACAAAGGCAGAAACCAGCATGGAGGAGAGCAGGGCGCCGATCAGGGTGAATGCCGCCACATAGACGGTCTGTACGCTGAAGAGTGAGCCGTCAATGGTCTGGAAGCAGAGCCCGATGGCCAGGTTGACCAACGCCACCTTGCCGCCGGCCGTGTAGATGGCGCTGCGGTCCTGACACTGGCGTACACCGTGGGCGCCAACCACCATGCTGAGCATGGCGTAGACCACCACAGCAAGGTTGCTGTTGAACAGCACACCCAGGAGCGGCGCCATCATCACGCAGTAGACCAGCGACACTTCCGAGTTGAGCAGCACCCTGACGGTCATGGCCCCGGCGGCAAAGGGGAACAGGTAGGCGTAGGCCTGCGGGGATACGCCGGGGAAGGCCGCCCCGATGTTGGTGGAGATCAGCAGGGCCAGCTTGAAGATCAGCAGGCTGCCCACAATCATCAGCGCAATGGCCAGCAGGTCGCGGTTGGTGGGGTTGAACTTGCGGATGTTTTTGCAGGCAAACCGGTAGGGAACGTAAAACAGAACCAGCACCAGAGAAAAAATGCCCAGACCGGTGGAGATGGTGCCGCCACCACGGCTGGCCTGATAGATCATCTCCAGTTTTTTGGCCTGATCCTGACTGACCCGTTCACCGATCCGGACGATCATCTCCCCTTTTTGGATCTTGTACAGCACCGGCTTGACCTCGCGCAACAGCTGGGCCTTGCGGGCCTCGGTGGCCTCACGGTCAAAGAACAGGTTGGGTTTCAGCATCTTGGCAAAAAGGGCCAGCAGCTGTCGGGAGGCATCACTGCCAATCCCTTCCAGGCGGCTGGCCTGGAGCATCCGGCGTGCCTCGCTGATCTCGATGAAGGCGGTCGAGCTGCCGGCGTTGTCGATTACCTTGCCGCTGCTGTTCTGGATCACAATGCCTCGAGTGGCATCTGAACGAAACACCTTGGCATCCAGAATAACCTTGTGCTGATAGACGGTTTTCAACAGACGTTCGAGGGCTGCCGTCAGCTGGTCATCATACTCCAGCCGCAGCAGGGTGCGCAGTTCGGCCTCGGCCAGCTGCACATCCAGGATCGGCTCCAGAAGCGGGCGCAGTTCAGCGGTGCTGATAGCCGGCTGGGCAGAACGTGTGTTCTGTGTGGTTTCCGCTGCCCGTTTGAATGACTGCAACAGAAGCGGCACCAGGGCATCGCCGGCAGTGTAGACGATCGGGGTGGTCATCTCGACATCGCGTAAACGCTGCCGGGTCAGCTCCTGGTCTTCCAGCAGGTATTCCTGGGTGGCACGGATATCCGAGGTGGCGATTTCTCCCGGCTTGTAGCGGGCTGACGTCAGGTGTTGGTTCGGGACCAGCAGCAGCGTGAGAATGGCGGCAGTGAGCAGCAGCAGCAGGATGCGGTTACGGCGAGCCGTTTCCGGGTTTGAAAAACGCCGTACAATGGAATCAAGCAGGTTACCCCCCAGTTTGGCGAGGTAGGTCTGCGCAGTCTGCGCGGCGGTATGTCCGGAGGATTCGGGCATGTCAGACCGTCAGACGGCAGGCGGAGGGTATGTAGAGCGGTAATGGTACATAATGAAGGACGGAGTATACCTGTGGGGGATAAACGGTGTCAATTTTATAGTTCAGTAATCTGGCTGGCGGTAATCTCCACATCGGGCCAGCCATCGTAAATCCAGTCTTCAAGCCGGTCCAGCGTGTTGCGGGCAATGGTCTTGTCCGGGCTTACGGTAACAAACCCCAGCACCGCCACCTGGCAGTTGTCCTGGCGGTCCACCTCGGCGCAGGAAACATTGAAGCGGTTACGTGCCCGTCCCAGGATGCTCTTGATTATGCCACGTTTCTCCTTGAGCGAGAAGGTGGGCAGGGAGAGGTGAATTTCGGAGCAAAAGATGAACATGTGAGAAAAATACCTTTTTACTACAATGGTTTATTCTACCTGTTGCCGTACTTCCGGTTAAAATCTTCATCACTCATCAGCAACAACATCACACCGTCAATAAAGCCGAGTACTGCCGGAATAAAGGTCCAGCAGAATAGCAGGTAGGCGATCCCCAGACCCACCTGCTTCAGATAAAATTTGTGGATGCCGAATCCGCCCAGAAAGAAGGCAAACAGGGCCGCAGCCAGCTTGTTCTTGCCGTTTGGTGCCAGTGCGCCAAGGTTGCCCAGAGACGACATCTGGCGTACACCGCACTTGGGGCAGATTTCAGCTTTGGCCTTGATGATGGCGCCGCACTCAGAGCAGTATTTTTCGTCAGGGGCTTTGGTTGTTGTCTCACTGTTCATGAAATGTCTCCGAAAAATCTTGCATTGCTGCAAAGAGCGTCAATTTTACGCTGACAGGGCTATATCCTTCCTGCAAACAAGACGTAAATGATCACGGTCAGTAGCAGCGTACCGCCTATGGCTGTGGCTATCATAAGACGAACAAGGCGGGATCTATTCATCTCAATACGCAGAACTAGCTGAGTATTCTGTTGTGCGAGTTCTTTTATGAGCTCAGAAGATGCCTGCATTTGATCTTGCAGGTTTTTAACACGCTCCTCCAGCGTCTGCACTCTTGCTGTCAGCAAATCTGACTCAGAAGGAGACGTATTTGCAGGAGCAGTGGTCTGTGCACCTGGGGGTGAATCCGGCTTTGGTCGACTGACCACCTTATTCCATAGTTTTATAGCTGTATCTGCAACCATCGGTGCATTTTCTAATACTTTGCCCCAAGGGACAAGTTTTAGCCCGGTGATAAGAATACCTGCTGCCATGAACACCTCCGGTAAGAAATATAAGCTGGCCTGACGACTTCGGCATGCCGAAGTTTTACTATAACATTATGAAGTAATTATGTTTAGCCCTAAAAAGTGCCCATATTTTTGGAGATAGGGGTTGCCTTCCCGTGCTGGTGGACGGGAAGGATAAACCGTTACGCCGCCTTCTGCTGCTGCTGTTGCATTTCCTTGCGCAGGATGGCGTTCATACGGCTCTGGTAGCCTTTGCCCCCCTGTTTCAGCCAGTTCAGCAGATCGGCATCAAGCCGAACCGTAACGGTCTGTTTGACCGGCCGGTAAAATTTGCCCACTTCAAAACCGGTGAAGTCGGTTATTTCAGGGATGTCGGAGGTATCTATTTCACTGTCGGGCATGGCAGCTGTCTGGCGCAGTTCTTCAGCAACTTCAGGGGTAATGGTGCCGTCTGATTCAATGCGGACCATTTGTGGGTACTCATTCTTCATGCTGTTTGCTTTCCTGTCGTGTAGGGTGCCTGCCCTGGCGGTACGATCCGGTGACCCCAGTCTGAGGCATTATGCAGCTATCTTGAAATCACCAGCATTATGGAGATCGTCCATATCGCAGTTAAGCAATCGGGCCAGCTTGGAGAGCAGTTCAACACTGGGTGAGCGTTTACCGGTTTCGATCTGGGACAGCGCTGCGACGGTGACACCGCACTGTTTAGCCAGGGATGTAAGGGTGAGTCCACGATATTCACGCCACACTTTAAGTGGTGATTCTCCAGCGGTCAAACGTTTGCTGAATTCGTGAGGAAAGGTTTCTTCACCGGCTGCAATAGCTGCAGCTATACTTTTAGCATCGGCTATGTCTTCCAGTTCTTCCAAGCGGTTTGTGATGGACTGCCACTGCGCAAAGGGAATCACCGCGTATTCAGGCACTCCATTTTGTTCAATGATTTGTACGTTCATTTGTAGATATCTCCTCTGGAACCGATTTTAAGAACGTAGATGATTAGTTCGTAGTTGATGATCTGGCAGATGGCCCGCCAGCCGCCGACCCGTAAGCGCCAGAATAGAGTGCCGTGAAGCGGTTTCCAGTCGCCTTTATAGGTGGCCGGGTTGTCGGATAAAGCCTCAAGTTCGGTTTCAATCCGCTGTGCTATGCCTTGTGGCATCCTGGCTTTTGTCTTGTTGGCTTGTTTGCTGTATTTGAGCGTATACATGCTTTTATGTTAACCAATGGTTAAATTGTTGACAATAGTTTTTAACAGGATCGATGAA
>CAZYMK010000205.1:0-5778 GCA_964648885.1 uncultured Geobacter sp.
AATGATGCGATCATCTGCACAAGATTTATCCTTAAAACGGCAGTTGAAACACGGAGACACGGAGAACACAGAGGAATCAAAGGGTTTTAACAAAAATTAAGCCAAACCCGTCTGGTGAATAAGAATAGCATCTGATTTTGTTCTATCTCGCTGTATTTGTTATCTCCGTGTCTCTGTGTCTCCGTGTTAAATGCTTTTTGTAGGTTTATTCCATGCAGGATAATCCTAGCGGAACACGACACCAGGATTCGCTCCAGCCAGGATGCTTCGGATCGTTTTTTTGTCATCATTATGGGCAACAAAGGGGCTAGAGTCACTCATGCAGGCTACGAGAAAAATTAAGGCACAGCCAAGGCACAGACTTGGCTTGTTTAGCGTCAAATAGCAGTTGGCAGGAGTTGTACGAAGAAAATTAAATGTCTGTGAAGCCGCAAAAAATAAGGGCCAGGTACTTGACCTGGCCCATGTGTTTTTTTTGGAGCGGGAAATGGGATTCAAAAGCTGATTGTTTACAGCTTACAAAATCATAAAACCACTTACTTGAAGTAACTTCCACATCTTACCCCGCCGATCAACGTCCATTTCAGTCCATCAAAATATGGTGAAAATCGCCCTGTTGGTGAAAGCTGGGCGAAAGCTTTGAGGCTACCTCTATTCTATCGTCATAAAGTTTTTTACGCTGGTCACACCGGTTACATCATTGGCAAACTTGGTTGCAAAATCCTTCTCACTGATGCTCTGGGCCTTGCCACGCAACGTGACCACACCACGTCTGGTTTTCACCTCGGTGTTAAGTGCACTGGTGGAGCGATGATAGAGCAGTGTCATCTTGACTTGGGCAGTAATGGAAGCATCATCAATTTTTTCGCCAACGGTTCGCGAAGCCTCCGGAACTGTTGTCACGATCATATCATTGACGACATCTTTTACCCCGTCAACATCCTTGACATATTCAGCCGTCAGATCTTTTTGTGCCTGGCTGGCAACGTCACCCCTCAGAGTCACTATGCCGTCTTTGACATAGATTTCGGTTTTTGTGGAACTCACACTACGATGAAACAAGAGAGTGACTTTGACTTTTTCAAAAAGCCATTCATCTGAATTTGGACTGGGTCTGGCACTTTTAACTTCCAACCTGTTATCCACGCACTTTACACCGGGGAGGCCTGCTACGGTCTCTTGGGCTAATGATTTATGGACATTGTCGGCAACGACTCCGGTTAATATGACCGCACCGTTCTTGGAACTTATTTTAATCTCATCGTCCTTAAGGTATGTTTTAAACACATATGACTGCCTGGCAGATGATTCAATGCGGCTATCCAGTTTTGCAGCGTGAACAGGTACGCTATAGACAAGAGAAACCACTGCTGCCGCCAGTATAGATAGTGTAAGTACATTCATGGCTTATCCTCCTTTTCAAGCGTTCTCGTAACTACTTTCCCAAAACTTTTTTGACCTGACCGATTTTCTCCTGAACCTTACCGGCCAGATTTTCACTGATTCCTTCAGTTTCCAACGTGGGATTATCGCTGATTTTACCAGCGATCTCCTTGATTTTGCCCTTTACCTGATGAAACGTGCCTTCTGCTTTATTTTGAGTGCTGGATTTCATACTAAGCTCCTTTTGCATGTAGTCTGCCGCTGGCAGATACTGTCTAACCGTATCATGGTACGGTTACACCCTGAACGCTCGTTACTTCTTATCACTTTCATTGGTGGGCGTCGTATTCCTGCCACCCTGAGCCATCTCTGCTTTTACCAGATCGATGGCATATAATACCGGTTTCACAGTTTCTTTCAGGTTTTCACCATCCGCTACTGCCCGCTGTGCAATCGGCTTGATGGTTTCTATCCCCTGTGTCGTCAGGTCATTTGAAATATACCTTTGGATTTCCCTGATGTCAGTCATGTAGGACTTCAGGGCACCTTTCACACCAACGCTTGCCTCGGCAATTTTTGCATATCCTTTTCGCATCTCAACACGCCGTTGTTCACTGATTTCTCTGATATCCGGGTTTGTGTATGAACTTTCCCACTCTGCAAAATACTTGGCGCCATTGACATTCATCTTGTCGGTATGCGCTTCCAGCTGACTACCTGACTTTTCCATCTTCTTGACATTGTCATCATATGCTTCATATGCCTTCTTCAAATCTGTCTGAGCTGGATTGACAAGGTTTTCAAGTGCTATTCTGGTTGCATCAATCTGAATAGATGCCTGCTTGTAATCCCCTTCAACCGTGTGCATAGAGTCAGTAGTCTTTGTTGCCCTGTCCATGCCGGTCGTTGCACAGCCGGTCAGGCTGGTGATTGCTCCAAAGAGTACTGCGATAACAAGAGCGGCTGATTTTGTTCTGATTTTCATGGTCATTCTCCTTTGCAAGATGTTGTCCTGCCCGGCCCATGGCCGTCTGTAAAATAGTATCTGCCTCGTGCTGAACCACGCCTAGTCATGTTCATTCCTCCTTGTTAAGTGCGATGTTAAAAAACTCCTAGAATCTGAATCCCAGGAGGGCTGTCGTAACAAACCCATCCATTTTTACATGCTGCCCACCAAATGAAGGTTCAGCCCAGAGGTATTTCCCTTCAAGTCCCGCATACAGATTGCTTTTGAAGTTAATATTAAAACCTGCTCCTGCATGAAAACCATAGGTAACTTCGGTTGACCCCTGAAAATTACTGGTATTTCCGTCTGTTTTCAGATCAGAGATATAGGCTCCGATTCCGGCCAGACCGTACGGTTCAAACATGCCGATCGGTAGGAGCACTTTTGCGGTTGCTATCAACGGTACTACCTTAAGTTTTGTTTTACCGGGTTGTGCTGCCGGTGATCCTTCGCTCTCAAAGTAACCGGCACCCAGTTCAAGGGCGAGCATCGGCATAAAGTAATGCCCTATTGCCACCTCTCCGGCAAACCCGGTCTTGCTGTCCAGGTGGGATCTGCTGCCAGCGTTAAAGTTGTCAAGGTCAAAAGACATACTTGGTGAATAGATGCCCCCCTTGATCACCACGTAGTTTGCCGGCTTTTGCTCTTCTGCTGCCTCTGCCAGCGAAGTAATACCGATTAAAGCGACCGCAAGCCCCAGGAACAGATGATGTGTTACGTTCATGTCTTTTCTCCTTAAACTAGATGTCTGGAATATTCCGCTACCGGAAAGAAGCTTCGCAATGAACGTGCCAGAGCTGGTTATCAACATCTGGCAATACAACAGACTGTTTATATTTATTTTTTTAAAAGAAGATCGAGGATGAACGCGAACACCATCAGTGCTAGCCGCCATATCCGGCATAGCCGTTACATTTGGCGGATTAGAGAGGATGAGCGAACTTGAGTTGTTTTTGAGTGGAAGGGATCTATTTTGAAGGTTCAGGCGAAAAAAGGACCGACGGTTTCCCGTCGGCCAAACCACACGAAGGAGGGATTAATACGCTTCCCTGTTTCGGTTACAGAAGTAATCAGCAACGACCGTGCCAGAGGCAATCTGCAGCAGATAAAGTCACAAGAACTTAATTTCAATGAATAAAGCGACAAAAACTACGAGTGCCTGGGGTAAAACCGTCAAATGGACCTGTCATATTTGACGTTACTGCCAGATATGACGGTAACGGAGAAAGGGCATTGTGTCTGCCCCGCTCCTCTATTGCCGGGAAATACCGTACTTTCTCATCCGGGCGCGAAGCGTGCTGGGATTAATGCCAAGCAGTATCGCTGCCCCGCTTTTTCCCTCAATCCGCCACCCGGTTTTTCGAAGCATCATCTGAATATGATCATGTTCCAGATCAACCAGCGCTTTGATCTCCCGCCCCGGCTCCGGCAGTTTATCAAAGGTTTCAAAGCGATCCAGTACCTGCAATGTCGTTCCCTGACTGGTAATGACCGCTCGCTCAATAACACTTTCAAGCTCGCGGACATTCCCTGGCCAGCAATGTTCCTGCAGCATGTTTAAGGTCTCTTTGGGAACTATAGCAATTTTATTACCTATTTTTTTGTTGAATTTAGCGACAAAATGATTGACGAGCAGCGGGATATCTTCCTTGCGCTGCCTGAGAGGCGGAACCGTAATCGGAAAGACATTAAGCCGGTAGAACAGATCTTCCCGAAACGTGCCGTCACGAACCTCCTGTTCCAGATTACGATTACTGGCAGCGATGATCCGTACATCAACCTTGATGGTGCGGGGGCTGCCCACCCGTTCAAACTCACCGTCCTGAATGACCCGCAGCAGCTTGCATTGCAGATCCAGTGGCAACTCGCCAATTTCGTCAAGAAAAAGGGTGCCACCGTCAGCCAGCTCAAAACGCCCGATCTGCCGGGTATGCGCCCCGGTAAAGGCCCCTTTTTCCCGACCAAAGAGCTCACTTTCAATCAGG
Organism: uncultured Geobacter sp.; assembly: GCA_964648885.1. GTDB lineage: Bacteria > Desulfobacterota > Desulfuromonadia > Geobacterales > Pseudopelobacteraceae > Trichlorobacter. The sequence continues at coordinate 4,375 of CAZYMK010000205.1, forward strand.
TTTGACGGGAGAGCCGCACAATTTACCGTTATCATGGTCCGTTCTTTGCGATTACCATGGCTATGAATGGCGCGGGCCACCACCCCCTTGCCGGTGCCGGTCTCGCCAAGCAGCAGAACCGTGGCATTCATGGGTGCTACTTTTTCCACCTGTGAAAAGACAAAAGAGATACTGGCGCTTTCACCAATAATTTCACCAAAGTTGTGATGCTGGGCAACCTCTTTTTGCAGGTAACTGTTCTCTGCCTGAAGCCGCTCTTTCAAACGCTGTATTTCCTGATAGGCTGATTGGAGTGACAGCTCTGTTTTTTTACGTTCTTCCACTTCCTGAATAAGCTGCAGATTTGAACGGTGCAGATCGCTGGTCCGCTTTTTGATGAGCCGCTCCAGGTTTTCAGCGTCCTCTTGCATACATTTTTCATGCTGTCTGGCACAAGTATCATCAACCAGTGAGGTAAGAATAGAAAGGTTCGTGGTATCGGCAGTATCCATCACAATACTTTGCAGTAGTCCCCACATAATCGCACCCTCTGCTCCCAACAGCCTGATTTCACACTTTTCCATGTCATGTTTTTGCAAAACGGATTGAAGATGATCGGTAAAGCATTTTTTCCCCTCTGTATCGGCGATAAAGTTGCTGAAGGGGGTGTTGGTCAATAGCCGCCTGGGTTTTCCCAACAGTGAAGCAGCGGCAAGATTCAACTCGCGGATCACCCCGCCTGCGTCAAAGGTAAAATAGCCTACCGGCGCAAAGTCAAACAACTCGGCATATTTGTTCCGTGACTGCTCTAGCTCCTCCTGAATCTGGCGCAACTCTTCATTCTGTATCTCAAGTTCAATCTGATGCACCTCAAGTTCATGAATGATCCGTTGCGTATCATCGATTGTTCTGTTTTTTTGCAAATACGCAGCCTCTGATTTCAGCTGCTCTTCTGCCTGGCATCGTAATTCGCTGGCTTCATGGTCTGATTGGCACCTGTTTATCATTCCCATTACGAACCTCCTCCCTCAAGGAGTGCTTTCAGCCGGGCATTCTCCTCGCGCAGTTCAAGTTCCAGCCTCTTTGCGGCAGTAATGTTTGAAAAGGTGATGACAACCCCGGCAATGACATTGCTCATGGTGCGGTACGGCATGATACGAACTGAAAACCAGCGCCCGTTTGTTGCAGTGATCTCTTTTTCAGAAAAGACCAGCGTGCGCATTACCTCGTGTGCTTCTCCGATCATTTCAGGATACAGCAGATCACAGGTGATATCGGAAAGCGGCCGTCCCACATCGCCAGGGAGCAACTTGAAGAGCTTGTCCGCTCCGGTAGTGAACCGCCGTATGTGCAGATCGTTGTCCAGAAACACGGTAACTATTTCCGTACTGTCAAGCAGGTTGCGCATATCATCGTTCAGTCGTG
>CAZYMK010000206.1:0-5765 GCA_964648885.1 uncultured Geobacter sp.
TCAATCAGGGACGACAAATCCAGCCTAAATCTGAGCGTAAAACCTGGTACATCAGTAAATTCCAAGTCCCTTAGAAATAGAAAAGTCGCGTCTTCAACTCGAATACACTGTCCGAAGCTGAGACGCGACTCTATGGCTTTCTTCTTTCTCAAGGGGTGTTAGCCAAGTGCGGCCAATCCTTTACGGTCAATAAGATCAAGAAGGCGTTGCGCAGGGCCGCTGGGTTTTTTCTGTCCTTGTTCCCATTGCTGCACAGTAGATTTGCCAATACCAAGAATTGCAGCAAACACTGCTTGACTTACATGGTTTTCAGAGCGGATGCGCCGGACATCTTCGGCCTGAATAGGGGGCTTTGGCGTTAAGCAAAGCTTGTCCACTTCTCTCATGGTGATTTCGTTCATGGCTCCAACCTTAAACAGATCTTGAGCCATCTCATGTGCAATATTAAGTAGTTCACTCATGGTATCGTACCTCCCAAATCGAGCCAATCGCTAAAAGCTCTTGAACGTGTTTATCTGTTGTTTCAACAAAAGATTGCGCGGCAAGACTTAAAGCGGCCTCTTCCCTCGCGGAAATGTTGGTCTTGTCGTTCTTTGCAAATGCGTACAGAAAAACGATTCTTTCCATATTTGGCCTTTTGTATCCCACAACAACACGGTAGCCTCCTCGTTTTCCTGCCCCTGCCCGTGGCAAACGCTTCTTGAACAAGCAACTGCCAAGATCAGCGTCAACCTTTCCCGAAGCAACCTCTTCCGCCGCATTGAGCAAAGCGGCATCCGAAATACCTTCCTTGCTCGCCCAGTGGTTGAACCATTTATTTTTTGAACACTCTCATGTTAAAACTGTATCACTAAGTGAGATATCTTGCAAGTTGTCCTCTCATCAATCGTACTACGTTGAGCCGCTTTTCAGATGCTTCCAGTTCCACATTTAAGGCTTCTGAATAATGGGAAGCGTCCCGCTTTTTAATTGTCCGGATTTCGGGGTCCACTAAAAATGGAACAGTTCTTCAGCCCATATTTTCAGCCTGCAATCACGGCAACCACGCCGTTGAAGCCAGACAGAGCGCAGGCAGGGCGGTAATCCCTTCAGCCAGGGGCCAGGGTTGCCCTGCACCGTGGCAGACCAGATAGAGATGATCCAGGCCAAGCTGCTCACGGGCTGTCCGCATGGATGGCGTGACCTTGGGGGAACGGGTCAGCTTGAATTCAAAACCGATCTTGCGGCCGTTCAGCTCTATCAGCAAGTCCAGCTCGGCGCCGGTATGCACGCCCCAGAAGTAGGCCTCATTACGTCGTACCCCGGTGCGCTGCAACACCTCGCGGATCATGGCACCTTCCCAGGATGCACCGCATTTGGGGTGTGCCAGCAGATTATCCATCCCCTGTACCCCCAGCAGGCTGTGCAAGACACCTGAATCCGCCACATACACCTTGGGGGCCTTGACCTGGCGTTTGCCCAGGTTCGTATGCCACGGTAGCAGGCGGAAGGCCATGTAGGTGCCTTCAAGGATATCAAGCCAGCGGGAAACCGATTTGTCGCTGACCCCCAGCGCACGCCCCAGTTCACTACCGTTCCAGGTTTGGCCGTGGTAATGGGCCAGCATGGTCCAGAAACGTCGCATGGTCACCGCGGAAAGGTTGATACCCAGTTGCGGCAGGTCACGTTCAAGGTAGGTACGGATAAAGGCTTCATGCCATTCACGGCTGGCCTTGTCGCTTCCGGCCAACAGGGCGCGGGGAAAGCCACCCCGCAGCCAGTGCCGGTCCAGTGCTGCAGTATCGCCTGGATCGATTATGGTTTCATGCAGCGCCAGACCGTCAAGTTCATAAAATGCTACCCGCCCGGCAAGGGTCTCTGCGGTCTGACGCATCAGTTCAGGAGCTGCGCTTCCCAGCAGCAAGAAGCGGGCCGGTGTGCCTTCCCGGTCAGCCAGTACCCGCAGCAGTGGAAACAGATCAGGCCTGAGCTGGATTTCGTCCAGGATCACCAGGCCGGTCAGGGGGCGCAGCACAAAGGAGGGGTCAGCAAGGCGGGCCTGATCATCTGGGTCTTCCAGATCAAAGTGCCTGACCGGCCCCTGCCACTGACCTGCCAGTTGACGGGCAAGGGTTGTTTTAACAATCTGGCGCGGACCAAGCAGGGCCACGACCGGAAAGTCAGCCAGTCTTTCGGTAAGTTGGGTAAGGTGTGATTGACGAATGATCATGGGGGCAATTTACCATGAAAATTCGAACTTGCAATCCGAATTTTCATGGTAGACAACAAGGGCGTTTGCCGAGTAGGAGTCATGCAATAAAAGAGAGTGTCTTGCTATGAAATCAGCATGACACCACCGTTACCATCCCCTCTGCCACCGCAAACTGCAGAAACTCAAGCGCATCAGCCGGTGGTATCCGCAGCTGTTTGGCAATGACACCGGCGGTCCGGTTGCCATCCAACTCTTCAAGCAGCCGGTAGTACGGCTTGATCAGTGATTCAGTACAGACCTCGCCGTGGGCCGGGTAAATGGCTGCCCAGGAGCCGGTCTGTTTCAGCTGCTTGCTGATCCAGACCAGATCAGGTTCGCCGGATTCCAGAATATCCAGAATCTCATAGTGAAACGGAAGCAGGGTTACGGAAGAAGCCAGCTTCAACCGCATTTTCAGCAGATCAAGCCGGAGCAGCTGGTCATCATCCGGCGGTATGGGCGGCACCGCCATCAGGGCCACACCATAGGCATAGTGGTAATCCAGACAATCAAGGGCTGCGGCTCGCAGTTTCTGCTGGTTGCGCTCAGCAAACAGGCTGGTCAGAAACTGCCGCTGCAGCTGCCAGATCTGCTGATCTTCAAGCTCAGCCTCATCAGGCATCCTGCCCATCTGTTGCTGCAGCCAAGCGGCAAACCGCTCCAGCAGTTCCACCGGCTTCAGATTGACAGCACGCGCCACACCGTTGAACCAAGCCACCGCCTTGCCGCGACTGTAGAAGATGTCGCTGGCTGCCCCCAGCTGGCGGGCTTTCTCCATATCTGCCCGGGGGAAGCTGGCTGACTCCAGCAGGGTGTAGGGAGGATCAGGCAGGTGCCGCATGCCGATACCGGCTGCCTTGTGGGCCACCTTGGTACCGGGCAGCACTGCCAGCGGAAAAATATCCAGATGGTTGGGGTAGAGCGACAAGGCAAAGTTAAGACCTTCGCGGAATTTCTCAAGCGTATCGCCCGGCAGGCCGTAGATCAGGTCAAAACCAAAGGTGGCACCGGAGTTGTTCAGCAGCATCACCTTGCTCGTAAATTCATCCCGGTTGAAGCTGCGTCCTACCCCCCCGGCTACGGCCGAATCTGCACTCTGCAGGCCGATCTGGACGGAACAGGTCAACCCGGCAAACAGCTGGGCCTGTTCCTTGTCCAGCAGTTCATGGCGTACCTCAAAGTGGAAGTGCACGTCAGGAGCGATCTCACGGATGAGTCGCAGCAGATGTTTGGCCCGCTTCTTGTCGGTGTTGAAGGTGGAATCCAGCGCAAAGATCTGGGAGGCACCGCGTGCCACCAGATAGGCCAGTTCCTGTTCCAGACGATCCAGCGGATAGCGCCGCACCTTACGGTCTCCCATGCCGTCGTAGCAGAATTCGCAGGCATAGGGGCAGCCACGGGAAAGCTGCCAGACCATGCCGTTTTCAATATGCCGGTCCAGCAACCCTGCCAGATAGGGGGAGGGCAGGATGGCAAGGTCTTGAATCTGGGGACGGGGAATGACCTGAACAGCACCATCTACCCGTTGCGCCGTACCGGCTAGCCCCTGCAGCGACAGACCTGCCAGTCTGCGTTCCAGCAGCTCGGCAACGGTCTGTTCTCCTTCACCCACTACCAGCAGATCAAAGGGGGCCTCGTTCAGCAGACGTGCCGGATCAGCGGTGGCTTCCGGGCCTCCGGCCACCAGCAGCAGTTCCGGCCTGGCCTGGCGCAGTTGTCTGGCCAGTTCGCAGCAGTCAGCACGGTTCCAGACATAGACCGGCAGGCCGACTAGGTCTGGGCTCTGAGCCAAAATCCCTTGCTGGATCTGATCAAGCGGCGTTCCACAAAAAAACTCGGCCATACTGACGGTAGCTCTGCCGTGCAGGGCAGGCTGTTGATCAAGGTAGGACTTGAGAAAGGCAGCGGCCAAGGGCACGGCCTGGGCAGAGGGCATGGCATGCAGGGTAACAAGGTGCAGGTTCATGGGGTGCAGCATACACCAAGCCGGTATAAAGCTCCAGTATCTCGGCCCTGCAGAGAGAAAGTCGACTAAAAATGCGGTTAAATAATTTGATGTTTCATCTGTTTTACAGTACGCTTTAACGATATTTCAACCCGGCAAGGACCACTGCATGCCTCTGCTTGATTATCCCATCTTCGTAATCTCGGTCAATGACGACACCCGGGCTGCACTGGTTACGAGCCTCAAGCCGTTTGACGTGGAGCCAGTGCCCTGCGCTACCTTCCTTGAGGCAGAAGATCTGGCCCTGAAAGGGCTGTACAACGGCGTTCTGGTCGACCTCCCCTCCATTGTCAAGGCCAAGGGAGAAGAGAAGATTGTGGCCTGTTCCCTGACCGGCTTCTTCCCTACCCTGCGGGTACGGGTAATGGGTGCCATGCTGATTCCGATGACCATGCCCGGTGCCGCCAGGCAGGAAAACAGTGTGGCCGACTTTATCAACCGCGCCTGCAAACAGTTTGTCGCACGAAAGCTGCGTGCTCATCACCGACACCTGATCGGCATCTCGGTGGCCACCCGTTGTGACGGAACCGAGACCCGCGCCTTTACCCTGGACATCTCTTGGGGCGGGGCCTTTATTGTTGATTTCAATCCGGAGCGCTTTAACCTGGGTGATGAGCTGACTATCTTTTTTCAGGAGCCGGGCTGTGAAATACAGGCCACGATCCGCTGGAAACAGTCCTGGGGGCTGCGGCATGCACCCGGCATCGGCGTACAATTTCATGAGCTGAGTGACTGCCTGAACGACTTCTTTCTGCGCCTGCTCAAACATGCCAAGGATCACGACCGCGACCGTCTGGTTGCCTGATCTTTCGTTACCGCCTTTGACCTGCAACAAACCACTGTGAACTGTACAAAGGAGCACCTGACGTGACGTTATCCGCACCACCTGCTACCGCTGCCGGTTCTGGCGTCGATTTAAGCGGCGAACCCGACTGGAACCTGTTTGACGCCCCTGCCCTGGTGGGCGAATCTCTCCGCTTTGTATCCGGCGATCCGGCCGGGGACCGTTTTCGCATCCGGTATTACCGTGATGCCGACCTGCACCTGCATGCACGGATCTGGTTCGGCCCGGAAACCCAAGGGCCACCGGGCCATGCCCATGGCGGCTCCATTGCCGCAGTCATGGACGAGGCACTGGGGCTGGCTGCCTGGGCTGCCGGTTATCCGGTGGTAGTGGGCAACCTGAATGTCAGCTTCCGTAACCTGCTGCCGCTTGAACAGGTGGTCACCCTGGAGAGTGAGGTGGTCTCGGTGGAGGGACGCAAGATCATGGTGCATGGCCGCCTGTTCTGCGACGACACCCTCTATGCCGAAGGGCAGTGCCTCTGCATCACCATTCCGGGGAGATAATCCCTCTGCCGGCAGAGCCGGAACCAATCAAACAGAGTCAACGGTAACGGCACACGAATCAGACCTGATTTGTGCGGATTCACTTCGATTTACGGAATAATTTTATCATCAAGGAGAGTACTTAAATGAACCTTTGTCCCTGCGGCAGCACCACGACCTACAGCGACTGCTGCGAACCGA
>CAZYMK010000207.1:0-5760 GCA_964648885.1 uncultured Geobacter sp.
ACTCGCCGGGGCAGCAGATGCAAGGCACCAAAAGGGGCTTTCAGCAGCCCGGCCGGTTCCCGCAGGGCCTGCAGCGGATTCACCTTCAGCTTCACCAGCGTCTCAATGGTCCGCAGCGTATCGCGAAAGATAAAACGGGTCCGCTCCAGGGTGCCAAACAGGTTACCCAACAGCGGAAACGCTGAACCGGTTACGTTAGTAAACAGCAGCGCCGGACCGTTGGCCTGATAGACCCGCCGCTGGATCATGCCCATTTCAAGATTGGGATCAACCGGCAGCGCAATGCGTCGCAGCATACCGTGCCGTTCAAGATCGGCAACTGTTTCCTGCAGATTTCGGTAACCCATATGGTCAGCTCATTTCTTTCTGGTTTTTAATGCCGGATACGGTATCATCTGCACCTTAGCAATTCAAGTGCGACCGTCGTTGTTCTACAATCCTTGACCCTTGACCCTTGACCCTTGACCCTTGAACTGTCCCTATGATCCGTCCATCCATTTTCAGAAAATTGCTGATCGCCTCGCTGCTGATGGCGCTGCTGCCGCTGCTGACAGCAGCGCTGCTCCTGTTTTCCGGGCTTGAGCAGGTGCGGGACAAGCTGGCCCTTGAGATCAGCAGCAGTGCGGAGCAACAGGCTGCCGAAGGTCTGCAGATGCGTGCCCGCCAGGTGGCGGAATCGATCACCGACTTTCTCAACCGACGTGAAGATGACCTGCGTTTCTTAAGTCTCTTCACCACACAAAACAAGGTGCTGCTCTCATTCTGGCAGCAACACCGCAGCCAGATCTGGGAACGCCGCAAAAACCCGGACGGTACTGTGGTTGAGGTACGGGAATGGCTGCCATTGTACCGTTCATTTGCCCTGATCGACGCATCAGGCCAGGAGCAGATGGTGTTGAAGGACGGGCGCTTTCTTACCCCTGCCGAACTGCGCAACGTTTCCAGACCGGAACAGACCGAGTTCAAGAGCGAGACCTACTTCAGCGAGATCATGCGGCTGTTGCCGGGGGAGATCCATGTCACCCGGGTGACCGGCTTCCATGTCAACAAGCATCAGCAGCTGGCCGGGGCCGATGAACCTGAGCATGCCTACGACGTGCATTATCAGGGGGTAATCCGCTTCGGCACCCCGCTGCACGATGCAGAGGGACGCCTTATCGGGGCCTTTGTCATCTCGCTGGACCACCGCCACCTGATGGAGTTTACCCAGCATATTGATCCCGGCCCCCGTTTCTCCACGGTCTTTCCTTCCTACAAAAGCGGTAATTACGCCTTTTTGTTTGATGATGAGGGCTGGATCATCACCCACCCCAAGCTGTGGGACATACGCGGCGTTGACCAGCAGGGCCGGCTGGTGCCCCCCTACACCCGCAAATCCACCCTGGAAGAGATCACCCTGGGCACCATCCCGTTCAACCTTGACCATGCTGCCTTTATCCATCCCAACTACCCGGTGGCTTCGTCACTGGTGCGCCAACAGAAGTACGGAGTGGTGGAGCTGACCAACGTGGGCGGATCACGCAAAATCATGGCCTATGCCCCGATTCTCTACAGCACCGGCCCGTATCGGAAGCACGGCATTTTCGGCGGTGTTACCATTGGTTATCAGGTTGATCAGTTCCAGCAACAGGCCAGCGTCGGCAGCCGCCTGATAACCACCAAACTCAAGGAATACCGGCGTCAGAGCAGCTTCATCCTGCTGGTAACCGTCCTGATTGCCGCCCTGGCTGCCTGGCTGCTGGCACGGGGAATCTCGCGCCCGCTGCAGCGCCTGCGTGACGGTGTCCGCAAATTGCAGAACGACGACACCGGCAGCCGGGTACCGGTAACCGGAGATGACGAACTGGCCGAACTGGCAACATCCTTCAATGCCATGGCAGCAGAACTGGAACAGCGCAAATCGAACCTGATCGCGACCCTGGAGCAGCTGCAGGAATCCCGCCAGGCGATTCTGGATGAACGTAATTTTAAAGAGAGTATTCTGGAGAGTATTTCCAGTGCCATCACCACCTTTTCTTCCAACGGCGAACTGACCTCTTGCAACAGTACGGCTGAACGCTTTCTGGGACAGCACTGGCCCCTGGGCAGCCACTATGCCAAGGTATTTGACAGCTGGGGAGACCTGCCGGCCAGGATCGGCCGCGCCTTCAGCGAGGCTATCGGTTATGGCAGGGAACCGCTGCCGATTCAGCGCAACGGGCAGGTACGGCACTTTGATGTTGGCATCTTCCCGATCGGCTCTCACGGTGAAAAAGGACTGACCGTTACCCTGCGTGATGAAACCGTACGCGAAGACCTGCGGGAAGAAACCTTCAGGCTCGATCGGCTGGCCTCCCTGGGCAGGCTGGCAGCCGGTATCTCCCACGAGATCCGCAACCCCTTGACCGGTATTTCGCTGCTGCTGGATGACCTGCACGACCGTGCCGACCTGGCCGATGATGAACGTCTGCTGCTGCGCAAGGCCATGGATGAAATTGAGCGGATCGAACGCCTGACTACAGCCATGCTCTCCTTTGCCTCGCCGCCCAAGGCCTGTTTCCGGCCTGCCCGTCTGGATGAGGTGGTGCAGGAGGTAACGCTCTTGCTCTCGCAATCCTGCCGCAAACAGGGGATTACGCTGCAGGTAAACTGCGCGCGTTTTGAGCCGGTTATGCTGGATGCCGACCGGATCCGTCAGGCAGTACTGAACCTGCTCAAAAACTCGCAGGAGGTGTTGCCCAAGGGAGGGACCATCACCCTGGCGCTGCGGCATGCTGACACCAATACCGCAGAACTGATCATCACCGATTCAGGCCCCGGCATCGCACCTGAAGACCTGCCCTTAATCTTTGAACCGTTCTTTACCCGCAAGGGGGCAGGCACCGGCCTGGGCCTCTCCATTACCAAACGGATCTTTGAAGAACATGGCGCCGTTATCAGGGTAGACTCTGCACCGGCACAGGGCACCAGCTTCCGAATCAGCCTGCCGCTGATACTGCCGGACGGCGCGGAACTTGCAGACCAACCATGACCAAACGACTATTTACTCCACAGGCAGACAGACCCGAGATGCTTAAAGAAACCATCCTGATCATAGACGATGAGGCCTTTATCCGTGAAAACGTCCAGCGTATCCTGGCTGAAGACGGCTATCGGGTGCTGGAGGCCGCCGACGGTGCCCAGGCCATGGAGCAGGTTACCGGCGAAGAGATCGATCTGGCGCTGCTTGACCTGAACCTGGGCATGGAAAACGGCCTGCAACTGCTGCCCTTACTCAAGGAGGCCAACCCTGATCTGCTGGTGATCATCATCACCGGCTACGGCTCAGTCGAATCGGCGGTGGAATCCCTCAAGCTGGGGGCCTTTGATTACATGAAAAAACCGTTCAAAGCCGATGCCCTGCGAGTGATTGTCAAGTTGGCCCTGCAGACCCAGGAACTGAAACGCGAGGTCCGCTCCCTGCGTCGTTCCGGCGGACTGGGGCTTGATCTGCCCCTGCTGGGTGAGAGCGAAATATTCAAGCAGATAGTGACCCAAGTCCGTGAAGTGGCCCGTATCCCCACTGCCACCGTGCTACTGACCGGTGAATCCGGTACCGGCAAAGAGGTGGTAGCCCGGGCGATCCACTCCCTGTCCGAGCGCAAACAGCATCCCTTTGTGGCGGTTAACTGCGCCTCTATTCCGGCTGAACTGATGGAAAGCGAACTGTTCGGCCATGAAAAAGGGGCCTTTACCGGCGCTGGTGCCAAAAAAACCGGCCTGTTTGAAGAGGCCAACAACGGCACCATCTTTCTGGACGAGATCGGCGACATGCATGCGGCCCTGCAGGCCAAGCTGCTGCGGGTACTGCAGGAACGAACCATCCGGCGGGTAGGCGGCAGCAAGGATCTGCCGGTGGACCTGCGGGTGATTGCCGCCACCAACCGCGACCTGCGGCAGCGGATCGAGATCGGTTCTTTTCGGGAAGACCTGTTCTACCGCCTGAATGTCGTGCCGCTGCACCTGCCGCCGCTGCGAAAGCGAAACAACGACATCCTGCTGCTTGCCAAACATTTCCTTTCCCTGTTCAGCCAGTCCTTTGGCAAACAGTTCAGCAGTATTGCACCTGATGCGGAACAGATGCTGCTGGACTACGCCTGGCCCGGCAATATCCGCGAACTGCGCAATGTGATTGAACGGATCTGCATCATGGCCTCCGGCCCGCTGCTGGAGCCGGGGCACCTTCCCCCTGAACTGCACCTGCTGCCAACCAGAAAAACTACATCCACCACTGCAACACCAGTTACCCAAGGACTTGAAAATGCAGTAATTGAACTTGAACAGCAGCTGATCAGACAGGCGCTGACCCAAGCCGAAGGCAATGTGGTCAAGGCAGCCCTGCTGCTGAAGATCCCCCGTGGCACCCTGCGTTACAAAATGGAAAAGTATGGATTGTAAAAAGCAGGGGCAAGGGTCAGGGGTCAAGGGTCAAGAAGCAACTGCAGCGGCGATCACCATCGGGTCGGTCCGGTACCGACAGGCCAACATTGCCCTGTTTTGTGCCGGTTTTATTACCTTTGTTACCCTCTATGACATCCAGCCGCTGCTGCCGGTCTTTGCCCGAGAGTTCAACATCTCACCGGCCATCAGTAGCCTGCCGCTCTCCATCAGCACTGCCACCCTGGCCATTGGTATGCTCTTTTCCGGCCTTTCCTCCGACAGTATCGGCCGCAAGCCGATCATGGCCGCAGCCCTGGTGCTGACCGCGCTGCTGGCCATTGCCACTGCCTTCAGCACCAGCCTCACCAGCCTCTTGATGATCAGGTTTGCCCAGGGTGCTGTGCTGGCCGGGGTACCATCGGTGGCCATGGCCTATCTGGGTGAAGAGATGGATGCGAGTGCCATTGCCTCAGCCATGGGCCTGTATATCAGTGGCAATGCAGTGGGCGGCATGTCCGGACGGGTTATCAGTGCCATCATGGCCGACTACCTGCCCTGGCGTACTGCCATCGGCATCATCGGCTGCGTCAGCCTGCTGCTGGCACTCTGGTTCATCAGGCTGCTGCCCCCTTCAGCCCGTTTTCAGCAACAGCGTTTTACCCCAACCTCGCTGCTGCCCTCCCTGCTGTACCACCTGAAAGACCCCGGCATGCTCTGCCTGTTCGGCGTGGCCTTTTTCTGCATGGGCGGTTTTATCAGCCTCTACAACTACATCGGGTTCCGCCTGCTGGAGTCCCCCTACTCCCTCAGCCAGTCACTGATCAGTCTGATTTTCCTGGTCTATTTCCTTGGCTCGCTCAGTTCAGCCATGATGGGACGCCTGATGCAGCGGTTCGGTCGCCGGCCAGTCATCAGGGGCACCATTGCCGCCATGGCGCTGGGTACCCTGCTGACCCTGCCGGAATCGCTGCCCTGCATGGTGCTTGGCGTGGCAATCTTTACCTGCGGATTCTTCGGTGCCCACAGCATCGCCTCAGCCTGGGTCAGCCGCCGGGCCGTCACGTACCGCGCCCAGGCATCATCCCTGTATCTGTTTTCCTACTACCTGGGCTCCAGCATCTCCGGCACCCTGGGCGGTTTTTTCTGGGTCAGGTATGACTGGCCCGGTGTGGCAAGCATGATCTGCCTGGTGGTGGTGGCGGCCCTGGCCTGTACCGAACTGCTGGGCAGGAGATTTGCTGAACAGACTGCTTGAGTGGCGAGAATCAGCCACTCTTTTGTGGCGGTTTTTCGCCACAAAAGAGTGAGTCAAGGGTCAAGGGTCAAGGGTCAAAATCTCAAACCCTGCGTTTTTCCTTGCCC
>CAZYMK010000208.1:0-5679 GCA_964648885.1 uncultured Geobacter sp.
CCCCACAAGCCGGTCTTGTCCAGCTCATACACCGTCTGCTTCTCCATAATGCTGCAGGCCGGCAGCACTGAGTTTGACCAGGCATACAGGGTAAACAGACGACTGGTCTCATCGTACTGGTAGATATAGCCGATGCTGCTTTCGGTCAGTTCCAGCGCCTCCGCCAGGGCCGCATCAAGCAGATCGTTGGCAGAGTGCATCTCCAGCTCATACAACCGCAGCTGGGCCTGCTGGCGGCGGGTATCCTGCAGCACCTGGGCCTGCAGGCTGCTGTTCCAGCGTTCCAGTTCACGGGTTGCCTTGCGCAGGGCCAGATGGGTCCTGACCCGGGCCAGGGCAATGGGCGGGTTGACCGGTTTGGTCAGATAATCCACGCAGCCGACGGCAAACCCTCTTTCTTCATCGCCGCTCTCACTCAGGGCCGTCACAAAGATAACCGGGATAGTGCTGGTGGCCGGGTTCTGCTGCAACCGGGCACAGACCTCGTAGCCATCCATTTCCGGCATCATGATATCCAGCAGAATCAGATCAGGCTGCACGCTCTCGGCCAGCTGCAGGGCCTTGCGCCCGCTGGTGGCCACCTTGACCACAAACTCATCCGCCAGAATCCCGCCCAGGATATCGATATTTTCCGGCAGATCATCCACCACCAGCACCACAGCACGGCGCTCAACAGCAGCAGGCACCACAGCCTCTTCACTCATCCCTATTCCTCCCCTCCAGCAGCTGATCCAGCAGCGTCAAAGCCTCATCCTGCTCAAAACTCTCCAGCAGCCGGCCAAGTTGCAGTGCGGCATCACCGTAGCAGGCCTCAAGCTGTGTACGCATTTCCTCAAAGCAACTGCGCGACCGCAGGTCATCAGAGACCGGGAACCCGCGTAACTGACGCAACCCAGTCTCCAGCGCCAACGGCTTATTGGCCGCATCGGCCCGATGGAGCAGTGCTACAACATCTGTGGCACCTCCGGATAAAAATCGCAGAGCCGACGATTCATGACCTCTTCCTCGCTGATGCCGCTGTGCAGCGCCATCCAGCGGTTCCAGGCCAGCACCCGCAGGTCGCGGTCCACCACCACCAGCCCCAGGTTAATGGAAGAGGCTATCTGGGTATAATCAAACATAGGGGGCCAAAAACTCTTTAATAGCCTGTTTCAGCCAGGGCATGGTCTGGTAGCGGCAGATCATGAACTGGTAACCGTTTACCTTGTACTGATCAAAACCGAACACGTTTTTGAACACAATCGCAAAAGAGTCGGCACTTCCGGCCAGATGGGCAATGGTCTCCAGCACCTGATCATGGCTGAAGAAGCGGGGCGGATCATAGGTCACCTCATCACCCAGCAGCTCCGCCACTTTGCCGATACAGGCCCCGATGATCAGGTTGCCGATCTCCATCAGCGATTCCCGCTCCAGGATGTCGCTCCCTTCAAACGTAAAATCAAGGGGCAGCTCATCATCAAACAGACTCAGCAGCTTGCGCCGCTCTCCATCAGGAAAGATCAGAAAGCTGCTGCCGCTGAACCGGCCGTAAAAGACCTGGCTCACCATGCCCAGATCGCTCCCGTCCGGCAGCTCGCTATGCAGATAGCTGATCAGATCGTCGGCCTTGATAATGGCAATATAAGGAACCGACAACAGCACATGCAGATCGATGATCTCGGTCAGATCCGCAGCTGCCCGGCCAAAGCCGATATTCAGGATTTCCTGCAGGGCATCCCGTTCCAGATCGGTCAGTTCCTGCCTTGTTACCTCATGCATGGCGTCTCTCTTTCTTGCGAACCAGTTCTGTTCTGCAGCAGCCGGTCCAGCTCCTCAAGCGCCTCATCCAGGGCATAATCGGCTATCAGCTGGCCCAGTCCGGCAACGGCGTCGCCGTAGACCGCCCCAAGATCAGGCTGCAGATCCTGAAAGAGCCGCCCGGCCTGCAGGTCATCGGCAGCCAGCAGACTGCGCAAGGTTGCCAGCCGCTCTGCCAGGGCCGCCCGATCCACCGGACGGTCGGCAGTCAGGGCCTCTGACTGCGATTGATGCTCTTCACTCGGCTGCACCGGCTTCGGCAGACCGGCCGGATCACCCAAACTCAGCGTCAGATCAACCCAGAAGCAGCTGCCGTTGCCGGGGCTGCTCTCCAGCCCCACCCTGCCCCCCAGCAGCCCGGCCAGCCGCTGCGCCAGAGCCAGCCCCAAGCCGGTGCCGCCATGACGGCGGGTTGATGTACCGTCCAGCTGTTCAAACGGCTGAAACAACCGCTCCTGCTGCTGCGGGCTCAGGCCGCAACCGGTGTCACTCACCCTGAAACGGGCCGTGATCCGCTCCCTGTCCTGTTCCAGCAACCGGGCTATCAGCAGCACCTGGCCCTGATCCGTAAACTTGACCGCATTCTCGACAAACTGTGTCAACAGCTGCACCAAGCGACCTCCGTCACCGTACAGGGCCGGTGGCAGCCCGTTTTCCCAACGCACTGTCAATCCCTTGCGGGCTGCGGCCTGCGCTACGGCAGCAACAACCTCCTGCAGCAGCTGCTCCGTGTCAAACAGGGTCTGTTCCTGGCTCAGCCGTCCCGAATCAATCCGGGCCAGATCGATCAGACCGTTGATGATCCCCAACAGCTGCTGCGAAGAGGTCAGGATCATCTCCAGCCCCTGTTGCTGCCCTGGAACGGCAGCGCGCCGCAACAGGTGGGCCTGGCCGATCACCGCATTCAGCGGGGTGCGCAGCTCATGGCTCATGTTGGCGATAAAGATACTTTTGGCCCGGCTGGCCGCTTCGGCCGCATCCCGGGCCACCTCAAGCTCGGCAGTCCGCTCCCGCACCAGCTCTTCCAGCTCGTTCTGGTAGCGCAGCAACTCGGCCTGGGTTTCCTGCAGCTGTGCCAGGGTGCGGGCCAGCTCGCGACTCTTGCGGGTGCTTTCCCGAGAAAGGGCGGTACTCTGGTTTACCAGCTCCAACAATTCATCCTGCAGTACCTGCCGCCCTTCCAGTATCGGCTCGGCCAGCAGCAGCAGATAACCTTCCAGCGCCAGCAACCGGCAACGCAGGGTACAGGGCATCTGGTTCTGCTGCAGCACATTCAGCAAAAACCAGTCATCAGGCAGCGGCTCACCCTGCAGATACCGCCCCATCCGTTCCCCATCGGCCTGGGCCAGCCGGTTGATCAGCAGGCTGCCGGTTTCAGCTGCCTCACCTTCTCCCAGCAGCGAACGATTGGCCCAGAGCACCCGTCCACTGCGATCCACCAGCTGCAGCACCAGCGCCCCGCAACCGGCCAGTGCCTCCAGCAGGCCTGGCAGTTGCGGTGCAACCACCTGCAGCAGCAGGGGATCAGCCTGGCGGTTCATGCCCCGTCGGCCCGGTCAGCCTGTTCGCTGGTCAGCCGGCCCACCAGTTCCTGCACCGCCGCAACCCAGTTCTGGTCAAAACGTCCCGGATCAGCCAGCCAGGCAAGCAGACTGGAGAGCCCGTCAATGATCCCGCAGTTCCCGTCAGCCCAGGCCGACACAACCAGCAGGCCGCTGTTACGCAGCCGCCCCTGCAGCTCATCATCGGTTGCCTTGCAGAACCTGCCGATCAGCAGGTCGCTCACTGCCTGAGGCACCCGCTCCAACCGCTCGGCCCGCAGCCGAGCCGTCGCATCCTGCAACAACTGCCAGGTCTCCTGCTTGTCCGGCACTGCGGCGGTCAGCTCCTCAGCCAGCAGTTCCAGCTGACGCTCAAGGGTAATGCGCGGCATGCCCCGATTGCCCAGCACCCGCCCCAGCCAGTCTACCTGCTGCTGCAGCTGCTCAACAGTCAGATCGGTCAGGGTCACCAGCCAGGCAGCATCACTTTTGGCAAACCCCTTACCCCGCTCCTGATAGCGCAGATCAAAATAGGGAAACTCCTCGCGACAACGGCGGGCAGCAATTACGGCCGCCTCCAGCACCAGCGGATCACCCGGCACCGGATGCTGGCCCGCATCCGGATTCAAGGTGCTGGCCGTAAATCCCCAGCCCTCCTCCTGAACCGGGTAGAGGGCGCCAAACAGCAGCAGCAGGTGATCAAACAGCTGCAGACAGACCTGCACCAACCCGGCAGCGCTCTCCGCAGACAACAGCCTGCAGTTCATGATACTGCTGAACTCCTGCCAGTAGCCGTGGGTCTGCTCACCATAGCCGTTGTAGTAGCGGCTGCAGCTGCCGGCCAGTTCAGCGCCGAAACAGCGGGTCAGGTCCGGCAGATGCACGGCATTACCCAGGGTGGTCCCTTCCAGCACATAGAGCACTGCCAGCAGCAGTTCCGGCTGCTCAAGCCGATAGCGGCGGATCTGCTCGGCAATCAGACGGGCCTGTTCCAGAGCGGCCAGGCAATCCGGCAGGTGCTGTCCCTCAAATACGGCCAGGTCGGCCCGCAGGTGGGCCAGCCGCAAAGGCCGCGACAAAAAGAGGTTAGTCAGGCCGGGCAGCTGCTGCTGGGCCAGCTCATGCTCCAGGGTGCCGTGAATCACCGCCATGGCCCGCAGCTGTCCGACATAACTCTGCAGCGGCAGGCTGCCGTTGGTCAGGGCCGTGATATAGGGCAGCTCCTCAATCCGCTGGTGTTGCTCACCGATCGCCTGTTTCAGCGTCTCCATCAGTGGTACGGTTTGCTGTGTCATGACAGTTTCTTCCTCCTTGGTTGTCTACCTATGAGATCCGGCGGGTCAGCTCCAGCGCTTCAGGCAGGGTGCGGGCCAGCAGACAGCCCTCCAGCTCCGGCGGCACCTGTTCCAGAGCAGCAAAGGCGCCGCCCCCCAGCAGTATGCGGGGTGTCCGTTCACCTTGCTGCGAGCGGATCAGCGCCACCAGGGCCGCAGCCTGGGGAAGATTGGCCAGCATGGTCACCGAAATCCCCAGCAGACCCGCCTCATGTTCCTGAACCGCCTGCAGCACCCGCTCCGGCGGCACATCAGCCCCCAGAAACAGCACTTCCCAGCCATCGGCCTCCAGCAGGTCGGCCACCATATTGGCCCCCACCTGATGCAGTTCCCCCTGCACGCCGGTCAACACCATCCTGCCGCGAACATGGGGTGACATCTCCAGATGGGGATAGAGGCTCGACATGACAAACTGGGTAATGGCGGTGCTTAACTGCTCCTCAGTCACCGAGATCCGGTTGGCCTCCCACAGGCGACCCACTTCGTAGAGCGCCTCATGCAGGATATCGGCATAGATGGACGGGATCGGCAGGCCGCGACGGTAGGCATCCATGATCAGATCGTGGGCCTCCTTGCGACGGGCTGCCAACAGATTTTCCAGATACTGCTGCCGCAGGGTTGCGGTGGTTTCTTCGGTCATACGTCCTTTCCTCCTGATTCAGCGCCATCTCCCCCTCCCCGGCCCTCCCCCTCCTGGGGAGGGAGACAAGCAATCATTCCTCCTCTGGAGAGAAACAAGCGACGTCTCCCCCGGTGAGGGGGGAGACAAACCGTAACTCCTCCCACCAGAGAGGAAGACAGGCTTGTTTTTCTCCTCCCCCAGCAAGGAAGACAGGCTTGTTTTTCTCCTCCCCCCAGCGGGGGGAGGCCGGGAGGGGGGAGGATGCCCGGCAGCACCTCAGTGCCCCTGATCTGCTCCGGACAGAGCCGGGTCGGCAAGCAAGCGATCAAACTCCTCCAGGGCCTTGTCCAGGGCAAAGGCATTGATCAGCCCCTCCAGCTGGTGC
>CAZYMK010000209.1:0-3991 GCA_964648885.1 uncultured Geobacter sp.
AGGCTGCCGGTTGCCACAAGCGTGATCAGTTTCAGTGATTTCATGAATGCTCCGGGTGTACGGTTCTGGGCCGGTGCAGATGAGCATCGGCCCAGAACCTAGGTTGATTGGCTTAGAAAATCACCTGCAGCTGGGTAATAAAGGTATTGAAGTCTTTACTACGAATCGGGTTTCCACCAGAGTTGTCGGTGTAGGTCCCTTGCTTGTCAAATTTAGCCATGCTGTATTCCATGGTTACCTTCAGGTTCTGGCCCCAGATGTAGTAGTTGGCACCGAAACCGGTCCAGTCAACTCGCTGATTGTAGATGTTGTTCAGCTGGGCAAACTTCCATTGCTCATAGCGGCCAAAGACCTGCAGCGGGAAGTTGGGCAGCATGTAGCCGGCCTTGGCATACCAGCCGTTCTTTTCGCCGTTCAGGCCATAGCTCTTGGGGTCAGGATTACTGCCTAAATAGGCGTGATCCATCTTGTAGTTGGCGTAGGCGCCGGAAACGGTCATGGTGCCGATGGACTTGAACGGATACTCAAAGAAGGCGTCCAAGGTCCAGGCGTAATAGTCTTTTTTACCTGAGGGTGAACCGGGGATGCTATTGGAACGCAGATTGGTGTAAACCGCATCGGGCTCATACTGCAGGGCCCCACCAATGGTCAATACCTTTTTCTTGCCAAGATAGGTGCCTTTGTAGCCATAGTCAGATTCAGGGTCCAGCAGGCTGACGTGCATCCGGCCGCCGTAGCGGAAGTTTGACTTGGGAATCGCCTCGCCATCAGCAGCTTTACGCCCTTCCATCACCTCCAGGCGATATTGGAACATGTCGTTAAAGACATTGCCCCAGATTGAAACACCCATATCGCGGGTCGGGTTGTTGCCCAGAAGCGGAGCGGTCAGGAAAAGTGAGCGATCCAGGGTCAGCGGCATCTCACAGGCTTCCAGGTTCTCACGGCTGAAGCTGTACTTGTACTTACCGGCATTGACCTTGAATGCGTCATGGAAGTTGAAACGGAAGACCGCATCCAACATGCTGAATTGTGGGTCACTGGGTGAAGTCCGTACCCCCAGGGTACTGGAGTCAAAACTGGACTGATCAGTGAACTCAGTCTGAACATACAAGCTGAACATGTCACCGTAGGCCCCCATCAGAGCCAGCCGGTTACGGCGGAAGTTAAAGTTGGTCGTAGCATCGTTACCGCTTACGCCGGAGCCGTTATCACGAACCGAAAGCTGGAACTGGCCCTTGTAATCCAGTTGCAGCAGTCCTTTATCGTCCGGTCCAAAACTCATTTGTGGGCCGGCCATGGCCGGAACTGCCAGACCCACCATCAGGGCAGCGGATGCACTGATTTTAGCAAATTTCCTCATATAGTCTTCTCCTTTGGTTTGATTGCCTTGTTAAAAAGGTTGTTGACGTGAAGTTGACTAACAGCCGCCGCCGCTGGCTGCACCACCGCCGCCTGTGCTGCTGGTTACAGCACTGCGGTAAGCGCGATCTTCGTCTTCAAGTTGGTTGCCTTGAGCAAAGCTCGGCTCGACACTGTAGACCCGTGTAGCGTACTTTACCACGCTTCTGGCTGGTGTAACATCTACGGTGTAGGTCAGATTGTCCATCAATGAGGTGGTCTCCCAGATAGAGCCGACAGCCAGTTGTCCACCGGCATTAACGCCGGCCACGCCGGTCTTGTCCTTGCCGACCAGCAGGTTCCACTGACCATAGGAGCCGTCATACCACTTGATATCCACATTGGAGTTGTAATAGGCGATACCGTCCAGGGCAAGATAGGCCGCTGATGCCGCATTACCAGCCCGGCATTGGACAATAAAGGTCTTGGCTGCATCACGTTTTGCATCTCCCATCGCGGTGTTGTCGAAGGCGGTTCCTGCGCTGATGTCGGCCAGCAGGGTGGCTGCATCTTTAAAGTTGAGTCCGCTGGTAACCACGCCTCCCCATGGGAAGCGATAAGAACCCTTAATGGCTCCTTCCATAACGGTGTAGCCGCTGTCAATCAGGTCGGTGGTTGCAGTTACTTGAGTAGTTCCGCGGATTGTGTCAAGGATGACAACGTTATTAGGATTGCCGGCAACAATGTTTTTGACATAATTGATCATTTCAGTCAGCGAAACGCGTACATCAGTGTTAACACGGGTAACCGTTGCAGAAGGGGCTACGCAGTAGGTCGAAGAAGCAATTGTAGGTACTGCCTTGGTAAAGGCATAACCTGCTGCAGTCCAGGCTGCATTGCCCCCCTGCAGAACCTTGATACGGTTTTTGGGAAAGCCCCAATAACGCAGGGTGGTGTAGGCCCGGCCAAGGTTAATAGTGTTGGTGCTACTGGTAAGTACTATAGTAGTGTTGCCGTCAATACCGGCGGCCTGGATCAGGGCGTCCATAGTTTTCCCGGTGCAGACCATGTTTCCTGTGACATTAAAAGGTCCCTCTGCGCGGGAGTTGTCCAGAAACGCGTTTGCTCCGGCTGAAATCAGTTGAGCACCAGGTATATGGCCGGTTGTTGTATAAACGTTTGTACCGTCTGCTGCATTTGAGGTGACGTCAAGAATTACAACTCGGTCATAGCTACCGAACGGCGCATTCACCTTGCCTTCATCAATCCAGGTCTTCAGCTCTTCTGCCGTTACCAGGACGTTTCCGCTCTTGGTGACGGTGGTGGTGATACTGGCACTAGCTGCGGGGTCGGTGTAACTGCCACTGCCGGTGCTGCTGCTGCCGCCGCAGCCGTAAAGGGCCATCATGGCGGTCATTAACATACCGGCCAGGCTGTACAGCATGGTTCTTCTGCTCATCAGAAATCGTTGCATCATAGAGAGACCTCCTTGTTTGTAGGCACAGGGCCTGTATAGAATGAGTGCATGGTCCAGGGTGCGATACCATGCTGACAACGGCGCTTGCATGTTGAACTATCTAATAAAACTGGTTGGTTTTATTCACCTCCCTTTTGTAAGAATTGTCTGTACGGTATAACTGCTTGCCATTATTGTCGTCTTTGGTGGTTTTTCTAACACAGATACCGTATACTGCATCAGCGAAAGATTTTCCTGTGTCTATGCCTGTTGTGCTTGGGTAGTATGCCTATATTTGAATGTATGCCGGAGGATCAATGGATCTTGATGTGCTGAAAAGTATGGTGGCCGTTGCTGAAACAGGCTCATTCTCAAAGGCCGGAACCCGGCTGTGTGTGAGCCAGTCAGCCGTTTCCAAGCGGATCAGACTGCTTGAAGATACCTTGGGCATGCAGTTGCTTGACCGCTCAGGCCAGCAGCTTGCCCTGACGGCTGCCGGCAAGGTGGTGGAAAAGAGCGCACGGGCCATGCTGGAGATCTGCTCCCGATGCACGATGGAACTGGCTGCGCTGCGTGGTGCGGTGAAGATCGATTTTCGCTGTACTCCCTCATTCGGCATTTCTACCATGCCTGCCGTGACCAGGCAGCTGATGGAACAAAATCCGGAGCTGACCACGGTTACGATTTCTATAGCAAACCTGGGCAGTATTATTGATGCACTGCTGGATAACACCTGTCAGCTGGCGGTGGTTGAATACTGCGACCTGAACCCCCTTACCCATGAATTCAGGCACGAGCCGTTACGGGGAGACAACCTGGTGTTTGTCGGCGCTTCTTCGCTCGGTATCCGGACTTCAGGGGTTGTGCTTGAAGATCTGCTGGCTCAGCCTCTGTTTACCCGTTCATCCGGCTGCTGTTCGCGGCAGGTGCTGGAGTCTAAACTTGAAGGCAGCGGCTGCAGGCTGCAAGCTTTTGCCAATGTGCTGATTTGTGATGATCTGAATATGATAGTGCGTACACTGCTGGCCGGTGGCGGTATCGGTTACCTTGTGCGTAGTGTTGTTGCCGACCAGATTGCATCCGGTCTGTTGCGTGAGTATGACCTGCCGCAGTTCAGGCAGTCCATCAAACGTTCTCTTTTGTATGGTTCCAGTTTTGTGGAGACCAGAGAATCCCTTGATCTGGTGAATATCATTC
>CAZYMK010000209.1:4091-5666 GCA_964648885.1 uncultured Geobacter sp.
TATGGTTCCAGTTTTGTGGAGACCAGAGAATCCCTTGATCTGGTGAATATCATTCGCTCGCTTGCAGCATCGCCGTTTGGTTTGACTCAAGGGGCAGTTTCAACGCGTCTTTTTCAGGCAGTACCGTTTTGATGCTTTCACCAGATCTCCCTTCCCGAACCCCTGCTAGGGGAGGAAATATAAGCCTCCACCCAGCGGGGGGAGGTTGGAGGGGGGAGACGCTGCCGGTTTATGAGATGTGATAAAGTTGAATAAACCCGTCTGCTGCGCAGTAAACAAGACGTTTATCAGTTTATCTTATGAGGTTTCAGATGAAAAAAGCCGTAATCCTCTACAGTGCCGGTCTTGATTCCACCACCTGTCTGGCTATTGCCCAAGCAGAAGGGTTTACCCCCTATGCCATCAGCTTTGATTACGGTCAGCGCCATCGTCATGAACTTGATCTGGCCCGTGCCAATGCCAAACAGCTGGGGGCGGTTGAGCATCTGGTGGTTGCCTTTGATCTGCGGCAGGTGGGGGGCAGTGCGTTAACCAGTGATATTGAGGTGCCCAAGGAGGGGTGTGGAGCCGATATCCCGGTTACCTATGTGCCGGCCCGCAATACGATCTTCCTCTCCTTTGCCCTGGGCTGGGCCGAGGTGCTGGGGGCTTTTGACATCTTCATCGGGGTGAATGCCCTGGATTATTCCGGCTATCCGGATTGCCGGCCCGAGTATATCGAGGCGTATCAGCGCATGGCCAACCTGGCGACTAAGGCCGGGGTGGAGGGCACCGGGCAGTTTACCATCCATACTCCGCTCCTGCAGCTGACCAAGGCAGAGATCATCCAGCGCGGTCTGGCGCTGGGTGTTGATTATAGCCGTACCCATTCCTGCTATGATCCCGCCCCTGATGGTCGTTCCTGCGGTCGCTGCGATTCCTGCCGTTTGCGGCTGAAAGGTTTTGCCGAAGCCGGATTGTCTGATCCCCTGTTGTATCTCCCCCTTGCCTGATACTGGAAAAAGCTTTTCACGCAATAAACACAGAGCCACAGTGAGCACAGAGAAATCATAGGCTCGAATCAAATTATCCCTAAAACGGCATTTACTCACGCAACGCCGCTACGAACGCAAAGAAAATCAAAACTTTATTCAAGAAAATTAATTCACCTATCAGGGGGAGTAGCCAAATCTCTCAACTCTTTATTTTTTGAGCGTTGCGTCGTTGCGTGCAACTGCTTTTTTAAGGATTACCCTTAAAACGGCAGTTACTCACGCGGAGCCGCGAAGCTCGCGGAGAAAATCAAGCAGTTACCTGAAATAAGCGATCAACCCTGCAGGTGAAACAACGGTATGCCATAAGTACATGATGGTACTCTTCGCGTCTCCGTGCCTCCGCGTGAAACTGCTTTTTCCGGGTTTAATCATGTTTGTTTTGTAATATCAAAAACTTATGGTGCGCAATAGAGCTTTCAAAGCATTTAAGACCAACTTTGTCTTTTTTAGTGCTTGCTTTTTAAAAAAGTAGTGGTATGTTTTTTAAGGTTGGTCATTGACCACCGCACTATCCCACCCAAGGAGGACGCATGGATATCCT
>CAZYMK010000210.1:0-5346 GCA_964648885.1 uncultured Geobacter sp.
GCTCACGTTCGGCAAGGTATGCAGATAACTCAGTCACATTGTTCCGAGTTTGTCCGGGTGATTTTACAGAACTCACTATTTTTTGTTTTGTGGATGCAGCTTTCATATCATCACCCCTCCTAAATAAATTTCTACTTTTATTTTAAATAGTTGTCAAACCACTTTTAATGCGTTAAGGCGACTACGCCCATAATTTAGACACTCAAGCAGATCTTTGACATCGTCTGTGGGCAGTTTCCCGAACCCTGTTGCCACATTCCTGCGGAGGCCGATGAAATCATCCGTGCCTGTGAAGCCATGCCACCCCATGAACTCTTCCAGTTCGGCCATCATCTTTCCGACAATGCCGTACCCCTTCAGCATCACTTCCGTGCAGACCTGTACCACCGGAGCCCCAAGCAGCATGAACTCAACTGCGTCAAATCCGTTTGCAATGCCGCCGCTGGCCATTACTGGAATACCTGGGGACTGGCACAGTTCACTGACCGCACGGAGGGCGAGCGGCTTTATCCCTGGCCCTGAATAGCCGCCGTAGCTGGTTAAACCGCCGATATCCGGTCTGGGGCGCAATGTCTTGAGATCAAAGCCAAAGAAAGAGGGAACCGTATTTATGGCGCAGAAACCATCGGCGCCGGCTGCGGCAAGTTCCTCACCGATATGCCTGATGTCCGCCACAGCGGCAGTCAGCTTGGGGATTACCGGAATCCGTATGTCAGGGCACTCCTTTACCCAGCGGGTTATCTGGGCCGCATATTCGGGATTCTGGCCGATGGCAGCCCCCTTGCCCCGTTCCGGGTAGCCGTGGGGGCAGGAAAAGTTCAGCTCGATCATCTCCGCACCGGCCTCCTGACATCCCCGTGCCATACTAATCCACTGGTCCGGAGATCTTGCATCCCCCATGATGCTGCCTATCAGAACCTTTGAGGGAAATTCCCGTTTGAGGTCTGCAATGGCGGCATACCATGCCTCCGGCGTAATCTCGCTTAATAGTTCAAGGTTTTCAAAGCCGGTGATCCTGTTGCCATGCCTTATCACGGCAAAGCGGTTCTGCAGATTGTTCACAGGCTCAGGGATCAGGGTCTTGATAACAGCCCCGCTCCAGCCGGCCTCAAATGCCCTGCGTATCATGTCAGGCCCCGCGGTGGGTGGGGCAGAGGCAAGCACAAAGGGGTTTTTAAAGGTGACTCCGCAGTATGAAACAGCATGATGCATATCGGCCTCCTGAAGGGATAAGAATTTAAAGGAACAGCAAAACAGTCCGGCAACGGTAGTCAACTGTTCTACCTTCGATTTCGTTCAACAACGTCCTGAAAGCGAACTGGCGGTTAAGACGGTATTGCATTAAGCCTTGCGGTAATGCTGCCCGAACAGCTCGGAGCCCCCTCCGGCAAGGCAGGTCTCCATACCTGCAAGCCTGCATCCCGCCTCCTTTTCACACAATCTTTTCCACTGTTCAGGGGTCATATGGTACTCGGTGCGTTCTCCCCTGGGCCGGGTCAGCAGCGAAACCAGTTCGGCAAGCAGAAACAGATCAACACAGGAGAGCGCCTCATCCAGCGGGGTATCGTGGGCAAAGATCGCATCAATCAGCACACCGTAGGTCTGATAAAGGGAAAGGGACAGCTCCGGCGCACCCATCTCATGCAGATCATGGTCGCCGTTCAGCTCAAACAGCAGCAGATCCTTGCTGCAGCTGGCAAGGCGTTGTAGCAGGGGAATTTTATCATCCCACGGCATATGGTGAATGGAAAGGGAGCAGAGGGTCAGGTCAACAGGGGTCGGCAGATTAGCTGCCACATCCTGCGAACGGCCATGTATGGTCGTGACCACAGCATCAGGGAAGGCTGCACTGGCAGATATGCGTGCTGTCTCCAGCATGGCAGTAAAAGGGTCAACCAGTATAATCTCGCCAACTGAGGGTAGCACCTGCTGTTCCTGCAGATGTTTCAGCAGCTCTATCCCCATGGCACCGTTACCGCAACCGATATCCATGAAGCGGAGCGGCTGGCCGTATTGCTGCAGGGTTCTGACCGCAAACTCGCGGAATGCCGATCGGGTGGCCACCATGGTCGGCACGGTGGTGAAGTGGATGTAGGGGCGCGGGTCTTCAAACACCACCGTCGGCATGGAGAGGGAACCGTGACGCTCCAGAAAGCTGGCCAGATAAGCGCAGGCCATACTCCCTTGCTCCTCAAGGGCGCCGGTTGTAAGCCAGGGTAGTGCAGTGGAC
Organism: uncultured Geobacter sp.; assembly: GCA_964648885.1. Taxonomy (GTDB): domain Bacteria; phylum Desulfobacterota; class Desulfuromonadia; order Geobacterales; family Pseudopelobacteraceae; genus Trichlorobacter. The sequence goes on from CAZYMK010000210.1 coordinate 2,231, forward strand.
ACCTGTCCCGCTGCTGCCATGACTGCTCCGATATGAAAACGGAACGCCGGACGCAGCGCTGGGCGCATCTCCAAGAGCGGCAGATCAGCTGCCAACTGCCCCTGCCTTGCCCTGTCGGTCAACTCGCACCAGCGATCCCGTTCTTCAGGTATCAGAAACAGCATACGTTATTCCTTTTAACAGACTGTCAAATCTTGAACGAGTACGGCAGCAGTTCAGCTACGGTTGTAACCACCACTTTGCCGCCGAATTCAAAGATCACCGTCATGTCATTACCGAACTCATTCAGCACCTGCCTGCATGCCCCGCAGGGGGAGAAGTTGTCGGCGCTGGCTGCTATGGCAATGGCATCAAAATCGCCCGGCTTGTACCCCATGGATACTGCCTTGAATACAGCGGTGCGTTCGGCGCACATGGTCAGGCCATATGAGGCGTTTTCCACGTTGCAGCCGGTGATTATGGCGCCGTCCTTTGCCCGTATGGCAGCCCCCACCTGGAAGTTTGAATACCTGCTGTAGGCGTTCTTTTTGGCTTTATGTGCCTCGGCAAGCAGCGCCCGGTTGCGCGGGTCATCGGAAGCCTTGCCGGTGGTGGCCGGTTTTGGCGAGGAGAGCGCCTCCCCGGCAACCAGGGGGGCGGTTATGGCTGCTGCTGCTGCTGCGGTGATGAATGTGCGTCTGTCCATGGTGGGTGTCCTCCTGCGTAACTGCTTAAAAATAAGTGAAATGCATCTGATATATCTACTGTTAAAAGACCTCTCCCAGCATACAGCAGGCACTGCGGCCACCAATGGCCTCAATGGTGAGGATCTGCACAGGCAGCAGTGTGCCGAAGCGTTGCAGCTCTTTTCTCTGCTGCGGGGTGAAATTGTTGTATGCGGTTTGAGACATCACAATCAGTGGCCCCTTTGGAGAGCGAAGCTCAAGGATATTGCCGCACATCTTCCCCATCTGTTCAAGGGTGATAGGAATGATATGTTTACCTGTACGCCGAAGTTCACCCATTACCGCGTCCCGCTCTTACTTATCCCGGATTGATTCAGCGTAGATCACGGCAAACCGTCTGCCCACGCTCATCATGACGTTGGTGTGGTACACGGGAACACCGCTACGGTCATAGCTATGAAAACTGACCGGCCGTTATTGCAGGTTCCGGGCGAATTCCTGCAGTGCGGAGGCTCGGTGCGGGGTGATGGAAAGTCAACTCCTTATAGTCATTTACTGCTGTTGTGCAATGTTCCTTCTAATCGCCTGGGTAGTGCAGTGGGCTGCGCCATAGCCGCCGGTCAGATTATGAAAGTCCATCCAGACAGCATCCACCCCGGCATCGGCGATCCGCTTTTTATACTCGGCGCTGACGCCGTCTATGGCCAGAATCCTGCGACCGCTGGTTGCCAGAAAGTTGATGCCGTACTTGAGCTGATCAGCGTTGCTGACCGGAATCAGCTTCAGTTTCAGATCCTCTTCAAGAAAACGCTGGAAAGGTACATTTGAAGCTGTCTTTACATAGCTGTCGTTCTTCAGTTCGTACAGGTCAACCAGGGCCCGTTTGGCCGGATCAGCGGCCTTGACGATCCTGCCGGATGCATCGCGCTGGTCTATCCGCTCCTCCACAATTACAGCCAGATCTTTGTCAATGATGTTGAAGTAGGTATCCAGGTGCATCTGATCCTGGTTCTTCCAGCTGTCCTTGACCACTGCCACACGGGGGGTGCCGAAGACTCTGTTCTGAAGCAGCTGCCGGATCGCCTCCTGGTTGGTGCGCAGCCCCTGACCGATCAGGGCGGTATCGCCTGCAGGAATAAAGTCACCCCCTTCAAGCCGTGCCTTGCCGGTTACGGCGTAGACAGGGGTGATCCCCAGCTTTTCGTAGGCAAAGCGGACTATCTTCGTCTCAAGCTCCCGCTGAGGGGCATTGAAGTGGCCTATCACCACCCCTTTTGCTGTGGTAATCACCTGATCCCGCATGAAATAGAGGTTCATGACCGGCTGTGCCGAGTAGTCGGCCTTGAGGCCGGTATTGTGCCCTGCTGTGGACTGCAGGGTGATGGTGGGCTGCTGCAGGATAATGGAGACCAGTTCACGGGGATGCAGGGCTGCAATCACCTGTTTTTTGTAGGCAGATTGACCGGCAGCCAGTTTTTTCGAAAGTTTTGCCGTGTTATAGCGCAGGGCCTCAAGGGCCAATGATTGCAGCTGCTCCAGATGTTTTCCCGGCAGCGGTCTGTCGGAGGCATCCAGTGTACCGGCCAGCAGGATATCGGTCAGACGCAGCACCTGTACTCCTCGTTCTTTCATCAGGCAGATAAAGGCCTGATGCTCTCTGCGGGCACCTTCAAGGGAAAAAGGGCGCTCATACAGGGCAGCTGCAGGGTGGGCCAGCCCGAAGAAAATCTCGTCTCCCGGTGTATGCACCACCACCGTTTTTGCCTGCTGCCATTCAGCAGCGCTCCCTGCCTGACCATACCCCTTGTCCAGCATCTCCTGGCTGACGGGTGCCTGGCATCCCGCCGATACTGAAGACGCCGGACTGATCGACGCCTGCAGTGCCAATACGAGCGCCAGTACAACAATCTGAAGATAGTTCATCTTCTCCTCCTTGAGAGTTGCCAAAAAAATTATACGGGATTCTCAGCTTTCAGCGCAAATCCGGCGGCATCAGGGTACATGACCCTTCCAGAACAGCGATCGGTCATCTCTTCAGCCTGAAGGTATAGGCATCGGTCATGACCGGCTGTTTCTGCGCCGTGTTGTCGGCAGTATAGAACTTGATCTTCATGCTCAAGTCATCAACATCCATGGCCACCGACCAGATGGCGCGCACCGGGAACGGCGCCGCCGCACCTTCCGAAGCATCATCGGCATAGCCGTACACCAGGCTCATGGCGTACAGCCCGTCATCAAGGGTGTACTTCAGGAAGGCCGAGGCCTGCAGGTAGTCATAGAGCCGCATGTAGCGGTAAAAGGTGTCGTAGGATTTTGATTTGTCGTAGGTGTATTTTGATGGATCCGGGTTCAGCCGCATGGAATGGTTGGTAATGATGGTCGGCTTACCCGCAGGCTGACGGATCAGGGTGTAGGTCATCTTTTTATCGGTGTCGAGATAAAACTCCAGAA
>CAZYMK010000210.1:5356-5649 GCA_964648885.1 uncultured Geobacter sp.
AGAATAGCGGCGTTGCCGCTGCGGTCACCGATCAGGAAATGGATGCCATCCACAGGGAAATAGACCTTGAGATTTTTCAGCAACTGCTCCACATCATCAATGGTGGCCGCATTCTCCAGCAGCAGACGCACCATCTGCAGATAGCTCAATCCCTCCTGCACGGTCAGTTTGGTCAGGTCATGGATCACACCGCCCGGTGTAAAGGTCAGCGCCTGGTCCACCAGCCCGCTGATCACCAGCCCTTTTTCATTGAATCCGTCGTAGGCGCCGTTCATCAGATCAAAGGTGCCCAC
>CAZYMK010000211.1:0-5645 GCA_964648885.1 uncultured Geobacter sp.
ACCTGACCGGCGATAATGGCCCGGGCCACCTTGGTTTCCAGTTCGCGCTGCAGGTAGCGTTTCAGGGGACGGGCACCGTAGACCGGATCGTAGCCGGCCCGGGCAATATGCTGCAATGCCTCATCGCTGATCTCCAGGGTAATACGGCGTTCCTTCAGTCGTTCCACCAGCTGCTGGGCCAGCAGACCGGCGATTCTGGTCACCTCATCCAGGTGCAGCGGTTTGAACAGCACGATATCATCCACCCGGTTCAGGAATTCGGGCCGGAAGGCGTGCTTTAGTTCGTTCATCACCGCGATGCGTGCTGCTTCGCGGATATCGCCGTCTGCAGTGATCCCTTCCAGCAGGTGCGGGGCCCCGATGTTGGAGGTCATAATGATCACCGTGTTCTTGAAACTGACTGTGCGGCCATGGCTATCAGTGACCCGGCCGTCATCAAGTATCTGCAGCAGGATGTTAAAGACATCAGGGTGGGCCTTTTCAATTTCGTCAAACAGCAGCACACAGTAAGGTTTGCGACGTACTGCCTCGGTCAGCTGGCCCCCTTCCTCATAGCCCACATAACCGGGAGGCGCGCCAATCAGTCGCGAGACCGCAAACTTTTCCATGTATTCCGACATATCAATCCGTACCATGTTCTCTTCCGAATCAAACAGCGACTCGGCCAAGGTGCGAGCCAGCTCGGTCTTGCCCACGCCGGTGGGGCCCAGGAAGATAAAGGAGCCGATCGGTCGCTTGGGGTCCTTGATGCCGGAGCGGGCCCGCAAAACCGCATCGGCCACCAGCTGTACCGCCTCGTCCTGCCCGACGACCCGCTGGTGCAGGATCTCGTCCAGTTTCAAGAGTTTGTCCCGCTCGGTCTCCACCAGTCTGGTGACCGGGATCCCGGTCCAGTGGGCCACGATCTCGGCGATCTCGTCTTCGGTCACCTCTTCGCGCAGCAGCTTCTGGCCGCCCTGTTTGGTGTTAAGCGCTGCTTCTTCATTTTTGAGAGCGGTTTCCAGGCCGGGCAATTCGGAATACTTCAACTTTGAGGCCTGCTCCAGGTTGTAGGAGCGCTCGGCCTGTTCAATCTCACGCCGGGTCTTTTCGATCTGTTCCCTTAAGCCCTGTACCCGTTGGATGGCTACCTTTTCAGTATCGTACTGGGCCCGCATGCTGGCAGCCTTTTCCTTTTCCTCAGCCAGCTCCTTGCGCAGGTTTTCCAGCCGATCCTGGCTGGCCTGATCCTTTTCTTTTTTCAGGGCCTGTTCCTCTATCTCCAGCTGCATCACCCGGCGACTGATCGTATCCAGTTCAGAGGGGAGCGAGTCAATCTCGGTGCGCAGCATGGCGCAGGCCTCATCCACCAGATCAATGGCCTTGTCCGGCAGAAAACGCTCGGTGATGTAGCGGTGGGAGAGGGTGGCGGCCGCCACCAGGGCATTGTCGAGGATCTTGACCCCGTGATGCACCTCGAACCGTTCTTTCAGGCCCCGCAGGATCGAGACCGAATCCTCCACAGTAGGTTGGTCAACCAGTACCGGCTGGAAGCGGCGTTCCAGGGCGGCGTCTTTCTCGATGTTCTGACGATACTCATCCAGGGTGGTGGCGCCGATGCAGTGCAGCTCGCCCCGGGCCAGCATCGGTTTGAGCATGTTGCCGGCATCCATGGCCCCTTCAGCCTTACCGGCCCCCACAATGGTGTGCAGTTCATCAATGAACAGGATGATCCGGCCCTCGGCCTGCTTGACCTCGTTCAAGACCGCCTTGAGCCGTTCCTCAAACTCTCCGCGGTATTTGGCCCCGGCGATCAATGATCCCATATCCAGGGCAAAGATGGTCTTGTCCTTCAGCCCCTCCGGTACATCCCCTTTGACAATCCGCTGGGCCAGCCCCTCTACCACGGCGGTCTTACCCACGCCAGGCTCGCCGATCAGCACCGGGTTGTTTTTTGTCTTGCGGGAAAGGATCCTGATCACCCGGCGGATCTCCTCATCACGGCCGATCACCGGGTCCAGTTTGTCAGTGCGGGCCATCTTGACCAGGTCACGGCCATATTTTTCCAGGGCCTCGTAGGTTTCTTCAGGATTGGCCGAGGTGACCCGCTGGTTGCCCCGTACCTCGGACAGGGCTGCCAGCAGCTTGTCCTGGGTGATGGTGTACTGTTTCAAAAGCTTGCCGGACGGGCTGGCCTCGCCTTCAGCCATCAGGGCCATCAGCAGGTGTTCCACTGAAACATACTCATCCTTCAGACGCTTGGCCTCGGCCTCTGCCGCCACCAGCAGCCGGGAAAAGCGTTGCGAAACATAGATCTTGCCCGGCTCGGCACCAGGACCGGAAACCCGTGGACGGCGGTCCAGTTCGGTTTCAGCAGCCTTGATCAGCGAGCCGAGATCAACATCCATTTTGGCCAGCAGACGCGGCACCAGACCGTTTTCCTGGGTAAGCAGCGCCCAGAGCAGGTGTTCGCCATCCACTTCCACATGGCCGAAACTGGTTGCCTTGGTTTGGGCTGTGCCCAGGGCTTCCTGTGATTTTTGAGTAAAACGATTAATATCCATGGTTGTACTTCCTTTCATCGGCGCATCATGCGCCTGTATAAAAGAGGTAAGCACATCCTGTGGATAAGTCAAGGCAGCAAGAGGAAATAACAAGGGACGGTTTCCCGTCCCTTGCATGAAGCAAAGCAGCAGTTTGGAGGGTACAATCAGGGGAGTTCGGTGGAGCCCATCAGGTAGCGATCGCACTCACGGGCAGCGGCCCGGCCTTCGTTAATGGCCCAGACCACCAGACTCTGCCCACGGCGGCAGTCGCCGGCGGCAAAGACACCGGTCAGGCTGGTTGTGTAGCGCCCGTACTCGGCCTTGATGGTACTGCGTGGGTCACGTTCAACCCCCAGGGCATCCAGCAGCGGTTGCTCAGGCCCCAGAAAGCCCATGGCAAGCAGTACCAGACCGGCTGGCCGGATCTGCTCGGTTCCGGCAACCGGAGTTGGCAGGAACTGTCCCTTGTCATTCTTACCCCAGCTTACCTCTACGGTGTGGACCGCTGTCAGGTTGCCGTTGGCGTCTCCCTCGAATCTGGTGGCAGTGGTCTGGTAGGTGCGTGGATCAGCGCCATAGACCGCTGTTGCTTCTTCCTGACCGTAATCAACCTTGTGCACCTTGGGCCATTCCGGCCAGGGATTGTCGTCTGCCCGTTCATCCGGCAGCTGCGACATGATTTCCAGCTGGGTAACTGATCTGCAGCCATGACGTAGTGAGGTGGCAACGCAGTCGGTGCCGGTATCGCCACCACCAATGATGATCACATCCTTGTCTTTGGCAGAGATGAAATCAGTACCCTGCTGCAGCAGCGCCTTGGTGTTGGCAGTCAGGAAATCCATGGCAAAGTGAATGCCGCTTAACTGACGTCCCTCAATTGGCAGGTCGCGGGGCAGGGTGGCACCGGTGGCCAACAGCACGGCATCATAGTCGCTGCGCAGCTTTTCCACCGGATATTCGGCGCTGCCAATATCGGCATTGCAGACAAAACAGATCCCTTCCTGTTCCATCAATTTTGTCCGGCGCAGCACCACCTCACGTTTATCCAGCTTCATATTGGGAATACCGTACATCAGCAGGCCACCGGGCAGGTCAGCACGTTCAAAGACCGTCACCGCATGGCCGGCCTTGTTCAGTTGGGCCGCAGCAGCCAGACCGGCCGGACCGGAGCCGACCACTGCCACCTTTTTGCCGGTACGGGTTTTGGGCGGATTAGGCACGATCCAGCCCTCCTGCCAGCCCCGCTCAACAATGCTTGCCTCAATGTTTTTGATGGTAACCGGCGGGTCGCTGATGCCCAGGGTACAGGAGCCTTCACAGGGGGCCGGACAAACCCGCCCGGTAAACTCCGGAAAATTGTTGGTCCGGTGCAGTCGATCCAAGGCCTGGCGCCAGTGACCGCGGTAGACCAGGTCGTTCCACTCTGGTATCAGGTTGTTAATCGGGCAGCCACTGGCCATGCCGCTGATCAGCAGGCCGGTGTGGCAGAATGGAATGCCGCAGTCCATGCAGCGGGCACCCTGGGTGCGCAACGCCTCTTCAGGCATTGGCAGATGAAATTCGTTCCAGTCCCTGATCCGCTCGTTTGGTTCACGATCAGTCGGAATCTCGCGCTTGTACTCCATAAATCCGGTTGGTTTTCCCATGGTCGCTTCCTAGTGCCTGCGTCGTAAGTAATAGGTATGGTGTTGTTTCACTATCAATGGCCAGCTTCATGGGCGTTTTCTTCAAACGCCGCTGCCAGGGCATCATCACCGCTTAAACCTGCTGCCTCGGCACGGGCCAAGGCCTGCAGCACCCGCTTGTAATCCATCGGCATCACCTTGATAAACCGGTCGGCATACACCTTCCAGTTGATCAGGATGATGGTGGCCCGGGCGCTGTTGGTAAAGGCTGCGTGCTGTTCAATCAGGGCCTTAAGGGTGGCTTTGTCCTGATCGTCAAGGTGTTCCAGAGCCACGGTCTGGGTATTGCAATGGCCGGCAAAGTCATTGTTTTCATCAAACACATACGCAATGCCGCCACTCATACCTGCGGCAAAATTGCGTCCTGTAGAGCCAAGTACTGCCACGGTGCCGCCGGTCATATATTCGCAGCCGTGGTCGCCCACCCCTTCCACCACGGCATTGGCGCCGGAGTTGCGCACGCAGAACCGTTCACCGGCAATACCGCTGATGTAGGCATTGCCGCTGGTGGCGCCGTACAGGGCCACGTTGCCGGCAATAATGTTCTCTTCTGCCTTGAAGGAAGAGCCGGCAGGCGGATAGACTGCAACCGTGCCGCCACTGAGTCCTTTACCAAAGTAATCATTGGCATCGCCGCACAGCTCCAGGGTCATGCCCAGAGGGATGAAGGCGCCAAAGCTCTGGCCTGCAGAACCGTTGAATTTCAATCTGACCGTTCCCTCCGGCAGCCCTTCAGCACCGTGCGCCCGGGTGATCTCGTTACCGACAATGGTACCCACCACCCGATCGATGTTGGTAATCGGTAATTCAGCTGTTACCGGTTCACCCCGCTCTATAGCTGGCTGGCAGATCGCAAGCAGTCTGGTCATGTCCAATGACTTGTCCAGGCCGTGATCCTGGGTCTCAACACAGTATTTTACTGCATCAATGCCCATGTCAGGTGTGTAGAGAATGTTGGAAAAATCAAGCCCCTGTGCTTTCCAGTGGGAAACCGCCTTCCTGGGTTCCAGCAAATGGGCCTGCCCCACCATTTCATTGAAGGTCCTGAAGCCCAGTTGCGCCATCAGCTCCCGAACTTCCTGGGCCACAAAGCGCATGAAGTTGACCACATGCTCCGGCTTGCCGCTGAACCGCTTGCGCAGCTCTGGATCCTGCGTTGCCACCCCGGCCGGACAGGTATTGCTGTGGCAGACCCGCATCATTACACAACCCAGGGTCACCAGCGGCGCAGTGGCAAAGCCGAACTCTTCAGCCCCCAGTAGCGCGCCGATCACCACATCCCGACCGGTTTTCAACTGTCCATCCACCTCAACCACAATCCTGCTGCGCAGGTTGTTCAACATCAGGGTCTGATGGGTTTCAGCCAGGCCCAGCTCCCATGGCAGTCCGGCATGTTTGATGCTGGAGAGCGGAGAAGCGCCGGTACCGCCATCAT
>CAZYMK010000212.1:0-5610 GCA_964648885.1 uncultured Geobacter sp.
TCTCCGGGTTACAGTTGACCATGATGGTCTCGTAACCGTCTTCAGCCAGGGCAAAGACCCCATGCACACAGCAGTAGTCAAACTCTATCCCCTGGCCAATCCGGTTGGGACCACCCCCCAGAATGATCACCTTTTTACGGTCGGTGACCTCTGCTTCACACTCCTGCTCATAGGTAGAGTAAAGGTACGGTGTATAGGCCACGAATTCAGCGGCACAGGTATCCACCCGCTTGTACACCGGGCGGATGTTCAGCTTCCAGCGCAGCTCCCGCACCGCATCCTCAGTGGTCTTCCAGAGTTTGGCCAGCATCTTGTCGGAAAAGCCGTACTGCTTGGCCTCAAATAGAATGGTTTTCAGATTTTCCTCAGCCTCAACCTTAAGCTCAACCTGCTTAAGTTCTTCTTCCTTCTCAATGATCTGGCGTATGTTATTAACAAACCAGGGATCAAAGGCAGTATGACGAAAGACATCCTCCACGCTCATACCACTACGCAGGGCATCACCCAGGTACCAGACCCGTTCGGCATTGGGGGTTTTCAGCTTTTCCAGCAGAAGTCCCTGTTCCTTCTCGGTCAGGCTGCGGCGGGTCTCGGCAGAGAGATCGAACAGCCTGGAATCCAGGCCGCAGACCCCAATCTCAAGTGAACGCAGCGCCTTCTGGAACGACTCCTTGAAGGTGCGGCCAATGGCCATCACTTCCCCCACCGATTTCATCTGGGTGGTCAGGGTGGCATCAGCAGCCGGGAATTTTTCAAAGGTGAAACGGGGAATCTTGGTGACTACATAGTCGATACTCGGTTCAAAGCAGGCCGGGGTCTCGCGGGTAATGTCGTTGGTGATCTCATCAAGGGTATAGCCCACCGCCAGCTTGGCCGCGATCTTGGCGATCGGAAAGCCGGTGGCCTTGGAAGCCAGGGCCGAGGAACGGGAAACCCGCGGATTCATCTCAATCACCACCAGACGTCCGTCGCGGGGGTTAACACCGAACTGGACATTGGAGCCACCGGTATCCACACCAATCTCCCGCATGATCTTGAGGCTGGCATCCCGCATTATCTGATACTCTTTGTCAGTCAGGGTCTGGGCCGGAGCCACGGTGATGGAGTCTCCGGTATGCACTCCCATTGCGTCAAAGTTTTCAATGGAGCAGATGATCACCACGTTGTCGGCAGTGTCGCGCATCACCTCCAGCTCATACTCCTTCCAGCCGATGATCGATTCATCCACCAGAATCTCATCGGTGGGTGAAGCCTCGATGCCGGTCATGGCCATCCGCTCGTACTCTTCCATGTTATAGGCAATGCCGCCGCCGGTGCCACCCAGGGTAAAAGATGGCCGGATAATAGCCGGAAAACCGATCTGCTTGATGATCTCCAGCGCCTCCTGACGGTTGTGAGCCAAGCCGGAGCGGGGCATATCCAGGCCGATCTTCTCCATGGCCTGTTTGAACAGGGTGCGGTCTTCTGCCTTCTTGATGGCCGGCAGCTTGGCGCCGATCAGCTCCACACCGAACTTGTCCAGTATCCCCATCTCCGCCACCGCCACAGCAGTGTTCAGGGCTGTCTGTCCCCCTAGAGTCGGCAGCACGGCGTCAGGACGTTCCTTCTCGATGATCTTGGCCAGAATTTCCGGCGTCACCGGTTCGATGTAGGTGCGGTCGGCAAAGTCAGGGTCAGTCATGATGGTGGCCGGGTTGCTGTTCAGCAGCACCACCTCAAACCCCTCCTCCTTCAGCGCCTTACAGGCCTGGGTGCCGGAGTAATCAAACTCGCAGGCCTGGCCGATGACAATGGGACCGGCGCCAATGATCAGGATTTTTTTAATGTCGGTTCGTTTCGGCATCTACGTTCAGCTCCTTTTTACGCCAGCGAGGCGTGATATTCCTGCAGGCTGCGAATCGCCTCTTGTCCACCTTTACGGGCGGCAATCCCCTCAGCTGCGGCAACGGCGGCAGCTACGGTGGTGATGTACGGAATCTTGTGCTTGATGGCTGCCTTGCGGATGTAAGAATCATCATTGGCACTGGCCTTGCCGGACGGGGTGTTGATCACCAGCTGCACCTCTTTGTTAGCAATGGCATCACCCACGTTGGGGCGGCCTTCGTGCAGTTTCAGTACCGGCGTGGCAAGGATGCCATGCTGCTGCAGACAGGCAGCCGTACCCTGGGTCGCCAGCAGCGAGAAGCCCAGCTCAACAAAACGTTGCGCCACTGCCGGCAGCTGTCCACGATCCCGCTCGGCCACGGTGATCAGCACCGCACCTTCCAACGGCAGTAGCCCGCCGGTAGCTTCTTGCGCTTTGTAAAAAGCCATGCCGTAGCTCTGCGCCATACCCAGTACCTCGCCGGTGGAACGCATCTCCGGGCCCAGCACCGGGTCAACCTCGGGGAACATGTTGAACGGGAAGACGGCCTCCTTGACCCCGAAGTGCGGCAGTTCCTTGCGCACCAGTCCCATCTCCTTCAGCTTGGCCCCCAGCATCACCTGCACCGCAATGCGCGGCATCGGGATGTTGCAGACCTTGGAGACCAGCGGCACCGTGCGGCTGGCCCGGGGATTGGCCTCCAGGATGTAAACCGTGTCATTGGCAATGGCGTACTGGATATTCATCAAGCCCACCACCCCCATCTCCACTGCAATGCGACGGGTGTATTCATCGATGGTGGCAATATGCCTGGCCGGGATGTTAACCGGCGGGATCACGCAGGCCGAGTCACCAGAGTGGACCCCGGCCATTTCTATATGCTCCATCACCGCCGGTACAAAGGCGTCAACGCCGTCGCTGATGGCATCGGCCTCGGCCTCGATGGCGTTCTCAAGGAAACGGTCGATCAGGATCGGCCGCTGTGGCGAGACATCCACCGCCTTGGCCAGATACTCCCGCAGCATCTCCTCGTCGTAGACCACCTCCATAGCCCGACCGCCCAGCACATATGAAGGACGAACAATGATCGGGTAACCGATCCGCTCGGCAATCACGATGGCATCCTCCAGCTTGCTGGCCATGCCCGATTCGGGCTGCGGTATGCCAAGTTTGCGCATCATGGCATTAAACTGCTCACGGTCCTCGGCCAGATCAATGGTGTCGGGCTGGGTACCGATGATCCTGACGCCTGCCTCTTGCAGCTGACGGGCGATATTGAGCGGCGTCTGGCCGCCAAACTGTACCAGCACCCCTTCCGGCTGTTCCTTGGTATAGATCGACAGCACATCCTCCACGGTCAGCGGTTCAAAGTAGAGCTTGTCAGAGGTGTCATAATCGGTGGAAACCGTCTCCGGGTTGCAGTTGACCATGATGGTCTCGTAACCGGCCTCCTTGAGGGCAAAGGCGGTATGCACGCAACAGTAGTCAAACTCAATCCCCTGACCGATCCGGTTAGGGCCGCCCCCCAGCACCATTACCTTCTTGCGCTGCGACACTGCCACGCTATCCGGCGCGTTGTAGGTTGAGAAGTAGTAGGCCGCATCCTCCACACCGCTGACCGGCACCGGCTCCCACGACTCCAGCATATCAAGGGTAATACGCCGCTCCCGGATCTGCTCCTCAGGAACATGGAGCAACTGGGCCAGGTAGCGGTCCGAGAAGCCTTCCTGTTTGGCCTGAATCAGCAGGTCATTGGGCAGCTGTCCCCATCTGTGGGCAAGTATTTTTTCTTCAAGTTCCACCAACTCCTTCATCTGTTGCAGGAACCAGGCCTTGATGTAGGTACGTTGGTGGAGCTGCTCGATGCTTGCTCCCTTGCGCAGCGCCTCATAGATAATGAACTGTCGCTCGCTGGTGGCCTCGGCCAGCAACTCCATGAGCTCGGGCAGGCTGCGCTTGTTGAAATCCTTGGCAAAGCCCAGACCGTAACGCCCGTTTTCCAGGGAGCGGATTGCCTTCTGCAGCGCCTCCTTGTAGTTCTTGCCGATGCTCATCACCTCGCCCACAGCCCGCATCTGGGTGCCCAGCTTATCCTCCACCCCCTTGAACTTTTCAAAGGCCCAGCGGGCAAACTTGACCACCACATAGTCACCGGAGGGGGTGTACTTCTCCAGACTGCCGTCACGCCAGTAAGGGATCTCGTCCAAGGTCAATCCGGCGGCCAGCATGGCCGAGACCAGGGCGATCGGGAAGCCGGTGGCCTTGGAGGCCAGGGCTGAGGAGCGTGAGGTGCGGGGGTTGATCTCGATCACCACCACCCTACCGGTCTTTGGATCGTGGGCGAACTGCACATTGGTGCCGCCGATCACCTCAATGGCGTCGACGATCTTGTAGGCGTCACACTGCAGGCGGTCCTGCAGCTCCTGCGTAATGGTCAGCATCGGCGCGGTGCAGAAGGAATCGCCGGTATGCACCCCCACCGCATCCACGTTCTCGATAAAACAGACCGTGATCTTCTGGTTCTTGGCATCCCGCACCACTTCCAGCTCCAGCTCTTCCCAGCCCAGGATCGACTCTTCCACCAGCACCTGCCTGATCGGGCTGACCGAAAGGCCGCGGTTGACGATGGTCTCGAACTCTTCCATGTTGTAGGCAATGCCGCCGCCGGTGCCACCCATGGTGTAGGCTGGCCGGATCACCACCGGAAAACCGATGGTCTCCAGCACTGCCTTGGCCTGATCCAGAGAATGGGCAATATCGCTGCGGGCCATCTCGATCCCCAGCGTGTTCATGGTCTGCTTGAAGGTCTCGCGGTCCTCGCCACGCTTGATGGCATCAAGATTGACGCCAATCACCTTGACCCCGTACTTTTCCAATACGCCGGCCTCGGCCAGGGCGCTTGACAGGTTCAGGCCGGTCTGGCCGCCCAGGTTGGGCAGCAGTGCGTCAGGCCGCTCTTTTTCAATGATCCTGGTCAGGGTTGGCACATTCAGCGGCTCGATGTAGGTCACATCGGCGGTGCCAGGATCAGTCATGATGGTGGCCGGGTTGGAATTGACCAGCACGATCTGATAGCCCAGCTTGCGCAGCGCCTTGCAGGCCTGGGTGCCGGAATAGTCAAACTCACAGGCCTGGCCGATGATGATCGGGCCGGACCCGATGATCAGTACTTTGTGGATGTCATTTCTTTTTGGCATATCGGGCAACACTCCTTTGTGTTGGAATTAACGAAAGATAAAATAGACTGCGCCGGCCAGGCAGCAACCGGCCCAGAGATAATCAAGCTTGAGCGGCACCCCCATGTACAACACGGCAAAGGGGATGAACACGGCAAGGGTAATCACCTCCTGGGTTATCTTGAGCTGGGCAAGGGAAAAAGAGCCTTGGTAACCGATGCGATTTGCAGGGACCATCACCAGATATTCAAAAAAGGCGATACCCCAGGAAACAAATACCGCCACCAGCCAGTGCCGGTTGCTCAGGTTCTTCAGGTGGGCATACCAGGCAAAGGTCATGAAGATGTTGGAGATAAACAGTAACGCAACTGTTCTCACACCTGTCCTCGTTCCTGATCCAGCTCCTGTACCCAGCCGTTTTCCAAACCGGCTTCCTCCAGGGCTTCCACGGCAGCATCATACTCCTGGTGGGTCAGGCTGCGGTTGATACCGTTCATGGTTGCTGCCCGATGGGCAGGAAAATACTGGCTCATCAGGGCAATATGCGTTTCCAGCCCCAGCTGTTCCGCA
>CAZYMK010000213.1:0-1392 GCA_964648885.1 uncultured Geobacter sp.
TGCAGTCAGCCTTCACCGGATGACCTTTGCCGAAGAAACCGGCAATAACATGGGCTCCGCTTTTTTTATCGTTGTGGCAGTTGATGCACAGCTCGGTCGGGTGCATCTGTTCCAGGGCCGGCCAGTCAGAACTGTGGGGATCATGGCAGAGCGTGCAGTTACCCACCGCTGTCGGACCATGATGTACCTTTTGCTGTTTCCAGTGTCGTCCCTCAGCGCTGTGACAGACAAAACAACTCTGCTGGTCCGGTTTGCGGGTTGCATACTTCCTCTTACCTTTGACAACCTCATGACAACTGAAGCAGTACCCGGCAGCAAACGGTTTATCATACACAGTCGCCTCCATCCGGTGGCAACTGGCACAGGCGGCCTCTGCGGCCGGCTGGTGGAAGTACAGCCTCCGGAACTGATCGGGCACCTTTTGATACGGCTTCAAAATGGCTGAACGGACATACAGCTCCATCGTCTTCCGCTCAAGCACCGTAGCACCGGCCAGCACCGACAGCTCCAGCCTGTTCTGGCCGCGCTCCAGTGGCACAAACAGACAGGCATGGCGGGTCCCCACCCCCTTTGCAAGCTCTTTGCGATACATTTTCGTACCCACACTGACCTGCACTGCGGTGGCTGCCGGGTTTTCAATCGCAACCGCCACCGTTACCTGATTAAACTCAAGGTAACTATTATCGGCAGGGGTCAATATCTGCAACGCCCGGGCCGGACTGAATGGTGCCAGGACCAACAACAGAGCAACAGCACAGCAGCAGCTCAGCAAACAGCGCTGTACCCTGGTCATGGCTGCCCGACAATCAGCTGCAGCGCGCGCCGATAGGCGGCAGCCGCAGCAACAGGGTCATTCCCTGCTTCGTACATGTTGCCTTTGCAGACAAACAGTTTGTAGTCACGGGGATTGAGCGTTTCTGCCTGCTGAAACCACTGCAGCGCTTGCGGCAGATTCCCCTGCCTTCCCTTTAAGGTACCCAGCAGGCAGTAACTGGGCAGGTAGGCCCCATTTTCCCGTACTGCCAGCAGCAGCTTCTCTTCAGCTCCGGCCAGATCCCCCTCATCCATCAAAAGCTGTCCCAATGCGCTCAGCACAATCGGATTACCGGGATTCTGCTGCAGCACCAGCTCAAACTCCTTGCGAGCCTCCGCCAGCTTCTGCTGGCTGTAGAAAAGCTGCCCCAGGCTGATACGGGGCAACATGAATGCAGGATCAGCGGCGATCGCCTTCTCAAACCACCCCTGGGCCCGTGCCGTGCCGCGCTCGGACTTCTGCATACTGATCCCCATGCTCCAGAGCCGCACCGCCTTTTTATCCGGCTGGTACCCGACAGCAACGGCCTGAACCGCTTTGGTGCCTTCAATACCGGCCACCACGAACCGGCGCAGCTC
>CAZYMK010000213.1:1402-5594 GCA_964648885.1 uncultured Geobacter sp.
CGAGTACCACAATCGTCGGAGCAGCAATCACCCCATACTGCTGAAAGACCGTCAGCCCCTGATCAACCAGCACCGGAAACGTAACCTGTTCTGCCGCAACCATTGCCCGGACAGCAGCAAGGCTCGCTTCATCCATCTGCTGCTTGTCGACATTGATGCCGACCACTGACAGACCACTCCCCTGATACTGCTGATGCAGGGATTGCATCAGCTTGAGGGCTTTTTTCGAGTTGCTGCCCCAGGTGGCCCAGAAAACCAGCACAGTCAGTTTCTCCCCTTTCAGGGCCGAAAAACTCTGCTGCCGGTTCTGCAGGTCGTTTAATCTGAAATCCGGCGCCTCCATGCCCCGTTCCAGCAGCTGCAGGGCAGAGGAAGAGAGCGAACTGTTCAGCAGCAGCAACAGCACGCAACAGGGTACCAGCCAGATCGTACGGATTTTTTTCAACACTACCGCTCCCTTCCTGTTCATGGTTTACGTCGCCCCTGCCCATACACCCTGAGGCCGTCCTTGTAGGCCTTCAGTGCAGCAGCCTGCTGGCCCTGCTGCTCATAAATCAGGCCCAGCTCAAGGTACAAAAGCGCCGGGTTAGGCGACAGCGGCAAGGCCTTCAGCACCATCTGCTCAGCCTCGGCTGCCTTCCCGTGCCGGACAAGCTCACGGACCTGTTCAACCACACCGCCGGAGTGGACAGGGGCGGCGTTTTGTTCCGCCCCCGTAACCCCGGCAGCCGAGATGGTGCATACAACCGCCAGCAGCAGACAAAATGGTACCCGTCTCATCTGTTTTTCACCAGCTTACCACGGTCATATTTGAACTCTTGGTGGCAGCCAGGCAGGCACGAGCCGCCGGTCTGATTTTTCACCAACCCCACCGGCAACTGCCAGGCACCGAAAGGCACTGCATCCCTGACATGTTTGGGGTTGTTGGTGGCGTGAGCATCATGGCAGGCACGGCATGTTCTGCCCTTAACCGGCTTGGTTACATGCACCCAATGCAGATTCTGGTCGCCGTTACGAAAACCGGTCGCTGTTGTGGTCTTGGCTTCCTTTGCAATACCGTCGCTATGACAGTTAAAGCAGAATTTGTAGTTTTCTGGATTGTACTTGGAATAGAAGACCGCCGGATAGTTCCCGCGTAAAATCCTGAAGTGATCAGACCCGTGGGTATTGTGGCAGCCGGAGCAGTCCTTGTCCTTGATCGGCCCATGCACATTTTTATGCTTTGCCAGAAAGCCCTTCATCTCGGCTGTTTTCTTGTTGCCGGCAACGTATTCACGGTCATGACAGGAAAGACACAGATCCATCGGTGCTTTTTCCACCAGCTTCGGGAAGGCCGACGTATGGGGCGAGTGGCAGGCCATACAGCCCCCCTTCAGCTCCAGGCCGCCATGCTTGACTTTGGCCTCCATGATCTCCTTTTTCTTGTCTTTATGGCATGCAAAGCAGACCCCTTTGGTCTCTTCGCCGATCAGGGTAAACTTGTGGTCACTGCTGTGGGGATTGTGACACTGTACGCAACCGGTTTTCATCGGCGCATGGATATGCGGTTTTGCGGCAAACTCGGTCTGCTTGTCTTTGTGACAGGAATAGCAGGAATCATTTCCCTTGCCGGCCAGCAGTTTGGGAAATTTACCGGAATGGTGGGTGTGGCAGGCGCTACACTCACCCACCGCCACCGGGCCATGCTTGACCTTGCCGGCTATAATTGATTTGTCGTGGCACTTGAAGCAGAGATCCTGTCCGCCACCCAGCAGCTGGAGATTATGTCCGGACTGATGCGGGCTGTGGCAACCGGTACACTTCCCCTCTTTCACCGGCTTATGCACCACCTCGCCCAGCTGCAGCTTGTCGTGGCAGGCATAACAGAGCGCGGCGACATCGGTGATCGGCTTGAACTGATGGGTATCCTTTTTCTCCTGTGTGTGACAGAAGGTGCAACTGGCGGTGGCCCCCGGACCGAGTACGAACATGTCTTCTCCCATCTTCGGGTGGCATTTAGCAGTTACGCAGGTGGGCTGTTTCAGTGGAAAACTTTTGGCTTCCGCCAGTTCCGGCACACCTGCCATCGCTCCCCAGCACAGGGCCATCACCATCGCCACCAGCGCTCCCACCTGCCGGAACCGCTCCGGCCGGCACAGATTTGCATCACACATATTCCCTCCCTTTCTTGGTTTGACCAGCGTCTCTCTACCACTTCATTCGTCTGCAGCTTTACGTTCCGTGAACCTTGCCATGACAGGTCAGCACACACGAGTTTCTACCCCCCAGCGGATATTTCAGCTGGATCGGCTTGCCGCCACTCTCGCTCGTGACCCCGGGGCGGACATCAAAGTTGATCATCCCCGGATTAACCGGGTTGCCGTGGGGATCGTGGCAGTAGGTGCAGTGCATGCCCTTATCAAGGTGTTTACCATGCTGCGGGAACTTCGCCCCCGGCCCCCGCAGTGTTGTTGCATTGTGGCAGCTGAAACAGAGCGCATAGTTGTCCAGATCATAGCCAGCAGCCGGCGTAGCCGAGGTCTCGTATTTCTTCACCAGAATATGAGGGTAGATCGAGCCGTGTGATCCCCTGATGCCGCTGCTGTCACTGCCGTGACAATCGGTGCAGAATACCATGGAGCCGGTTGTCCAAGGGGGCACCAACAGGCCGCTGGTGATCTTGTTTAACGGCTTCATCACCGGATGGTAGACTTCGTATTCATAGGTTGCGGCAGAAATATAGCTGTTAGCAATGGTCACCGCCGGCACCCCCTGCAGTCTGCCCGGTACCAAGGGAGCCGGATAGAGCGTACTATTGGCCTGGTGCGGATTGTGGCAGTCAACACACTCGACATGCTTGGCAACCGGGCCGGAGTAGTTCTCTGCCGGGTCATGGACACCGGTATAGGAAAACACCGGATGCCGATAGGGCTTGTTCAGGTCGGTCAGGATGTTTTTTGCTGCAACCGTACCGCTATGGCAGACCAGACAGGTGGTCTCTTCCACGCTGTAGTTCAGCAGTCGCTGCGGCTGCGCGGCACTATGGGGACGGTGACAGCTGCCGCAGGCGTTGTCGGCAACGGTGGCATGGCTTGAACGGGGCCAGGGGTTCGGGCCGGTTCCGTTCCAGGTGCTGGTGGAAAGGGCATGGCTGCCGCTGCTCCAGTTTGTCTTCTGATGACAGCTGATACAGAGTGCCCCCCCTATACCGGACATGACCAGAAATTTGCCGTACTGGTCGTTATGGGGATTATGGCAGGCCGTACACTGCATCTGCCCATCTGCATCCAAACGTACCTTTGAAGGGAGCGACGTTGCGGCCTTCAGCTGACTGTTGGGCATGGCAGCGGCGGCGATGTAATCAAAAGAAACCGGATGGTCGTCCGCCAGGTTAGTGCCCAGGTTTGAACTGCGCCCGGTCATAGAAGCACCAAAAGGGATTTCAGCACTGCGTGAAATCACCGCCCCCGGCGCAATGGTTCCGTCATGGCAGGAAAGACAGAGCCGTGATGAGCCGGTGGGTTGGCCAACAGTCGCCTTAAGGGTTGAGCTGATGTAGGGGGTATAGACCGTGGTCGTATCGCGGCGGTTCCAGAGATAAGCCACATCAGAACGGGCTCCGTGCGGGGTGTGGCAGAAGATGCAGATCTCGGACTCTCCGGTAGCCTTGACCGTGCCCGGACCGCTGACCGAAAGGTTATGCAGGCTGTCCACAATACTCTTGGCACCGGCCTGCCCCCAGCAGCATATCAGCACGACAAAAAACAGTAGTGTAGAGCAGATTTTTGAGATCATCATCATTTCACCGTCTGTTTCTGATACTGAAAGAGCTGAACCCGCTTGTTATAGGTGTCAGCTACATAGATTTTGTCAGAGGAATCAATATGGATGCCGGTCGGCATCCAGAACTGCCCCGCAGCCTGGCCATGACTGCCGAACGCGAGCAAGAGCTGCCCATCGCGGTCAAAGATCTGTACGTTGTCAAACAGGGTATCAAGCACATAGATGTTATCGTCGCTATCAACGGCAATCCCTTTCGGGCGGCTGAACGAACCTGGCCTGTCACCGGCCTTGCCAAAACCACGCCGAAACTCACCTTCCGGAGAAAAAATCTGCACCCGGAAGTTGAGGGAATCGCAGACCAGGATCTCCCCCTTGCTGTTAACGGCAACAGCTGTGGGATAATTAAACTGTCCGGCCCCGGCGCCACGAC
>CAZYMK010000214.1:0-5580 GCA_964648885.1 uncultured Geobacter sp.
GGAATTTTATGTGCTGTTCTGGTGTGATCCGGTAGGCGGGAAGCTTTTCGAGGCCAAGTCGTCTTGCCTTTTCCAGCCGATGATTGCCATCGATGACGCTGAAGCGGCCCGGTGATATTTCAGCAACGACGACCGGTTTGGTGACATCGACGGTCGGCAGGTGCTCTTCGTTGAATTTGGAGTGGCTGCGGTAGTCCTTGACCAGTATTTCCTCGCACGGCAAGCCGTTCATCTGAATGTGGTCTGTCATCTTGGTAATGTTGGAGACAAAGATCCCGTTCGGATACATCTCGTCGCCGTCATCGACAGGACATGGGATGAAACGCTTGCTGAATTTCAATTTCCTGTCCACGTACCTGATTACTCCCTACAAAGAACTGAGCAATGCACGCATCTGCTCATCAGCCCAAATGTATTTGCCTCTGATAGACAACGGCCGATGATTGAACCACTTGGCTGCTATCAGCGGATCGACTTCAAGTATATGGTTGTAATCATCCAGAAAGAAATCGAATTCAAAGCGAGATCGGTTCAGGATGCCGAGAACTGACCGATCAGTTTTGGTGTCGAAGCTGGCAGGCCCCAAAGCTAGCTCGACCCGTTTGAGGGTTGCTTCGGAAACGCCCATGGAGATCAATGCTGCCAAGTACAACTGCCGGTGAAGCTGTCCCAGGTTCTGGAACTGCTCTTTCTTCAGGCCGGATTCAAAGAGCACAAAGCGGGTGGTGTCATGGCAGAACATGACGCACTGCCGCCGGTCGATGACATGCAGGTGTGCGTGCCAGCTGCCGAGTGGGTTCGTATCGGTGAGAGGTGTTGCCGATACAGAAGGTAGTTTGGCAGCCAATACCTTGGTGCAGTGGTAGATCATTTGTTAATGGCGTCCCGCAATACACTGCTGGGCTTGAAAGTCAGCACCTTCCGAGCCTCAATGAGAATGGCCTCACCAGTCTGGGGATTGCGGCCCCGGCGGGCATTCTTCTGCGTAACGGTAAAGCTGCCGAAACCTGAAATCTTGATGGTCTCGCCTGCCTCCAGCGACTCCTTCATAATGGCAAAGACTGATTCCATCATGGCAGCGGAATCCTTCTTGGACAGGCTGGTGGCAGTGTGGATCTTTTCAACTATGTCTGCTTTGGTCACGTTTTGCTCCTGTACTGTTCAATTCATTTCTGCAAGATAAGGTCTGGGCGCTGCTCAACTGGCATGGTCATGAGCAGGCTTGTGTCAATACCGAGCTGTTCACTATTCATTGCTGTCAGGGCGAGCGCCTTCTACCAGCCTGCAGGAGTGCTAGTACCTAGCTTGTCCAAAGCAGATACTATCGGCAGAATCTCTGCAATGCCAGCTTCTTGTGCCTGCCCAGCTATGAGCAGTTTCGTGCTGCAACAAGGCGCTGCCCTAGTATGCAGGTGACCAGTCCAGGCCAGGGCCTGTTCTAAATTAGCCAGCATGCCCCGGTGTCACTGCTGCCAATGATGCAGGGTGCTGCGAATGGTTTCGAAATAGCCCGGCTTTCGTACGACCTCTTGATATTCCGGAACAGTTCCCACCCACTTGCCCAGTCGGACGTTGCGTTCCTGTGTGAGATACAGGGTGGGCAATCCCATAAGCGCGGGGCCATCCATACCGGCAGTGGTTACACCAATCTGGCCTATTAGACCATGGCGGCATCTCAACTGTTCAAACAGATGCAGTTGAGCCCGGCGCATGTCCGGCCCTTGGAAGAGCGGTCCTTTCCAACACAGGCTCAGGTTGACTGCGCTTGACGGAACAAGCTCCAGAGGAACATTATCGCCGAAAAAGATGGGGGTGAGCCCGGCATTCACTACCAGTTCAGAAAGTTGACGCAACTCATCGAAACAGGTATTTCGCTGGGCATCGTGGCCACCCGTTCGCACCCAAAGCAGAACCTTCTGGCCTGGCACCTGCCCCGCCTTGCCATCGATCCATGATCGTAAGGCTGTGGATGGCGATTCGTCCCCCATAAACCCTGCACGCAGAGTACGCTGTGCTCCTGGTGCGTCGGCGCGAAAAGCCTCGGCAATGATATGCGTCAGATGCTTTGGACTCGCCGGACGAGGCCGATAGGGGAGAAGGGATCCTTCTAACCCGGCATCGAAAAGGAATCGTCTGGCCTGCAATTCCTGGGCAGCGCCAGGTCTGATCTGAATGGAAAGGCCTGCAAACAGTGCCGCAGCAGTCAGGTACCAGCCTTCGCCAAACGAGAAGCCGGGATCGGCATGGAACGTATAGGCACGGTTCCGTTCCAGGACGATTTTCCTGGCGGCTTTTCCGGCAGTTTCAGCTCTGTGGGCAATCTCTCTCGCTTTGGCCGAATCCAGTAGCCAGGCAAAACGTGCGGCCTCCAATGCCGCTTCTTCAGCATTGCAAACGATTTGCTCTACCCGCTGCCAGCCGTCTTCGCAATCTTCCAATGTGGGCGCCCGCTGAGAACCGCGAGAGAGCTGCCCGGCACCATAGCGCGCATCCTCTGCCCGGGCACTGAAGGCTCGAACCAACACCCAGTGGAGCAACGCAACCTCTCGGCTCTCCACCGTGTTGTCCAGTGCCCTTGTGGCCCACTGAACAACCTGCTCCAGTCGGGATCGATACTCATCGCGTACTCCGAGGAGATGTAGTGTTCCCTGCAATGTGGTGGCCTCTGCCAAAAGAGTGACGGCCATTTGTGTGAGCTTCCCGCCATCAGTTTCGTTTTCGTTATAGCGCATCCTTGTCATTGTATTTTCTTCGAACATATTTTCGGTGCGAGCGGCCCTTCGATTATCAACTTCACAAGTTCGGTGGTGACGTCGATTAATGGCACTGTGGTTTTGCCGCATACTGGGCTGAATCCATGATGTTTCAGCTTCTCTCCAGGGAGAGCTGTTATCAGATCACACACACTTATCAGGGGTAGTGATTATTAGATTGCGTAAAAACTACTTCAGACACCGGAATTTCCCATTGTTCGCACTGGCATCTAGAACGGAAATCCTCTCCAGAATCTTCAGCATATCTCCGCACCATCGCAAGAATTCTAATGTTTATTATACAATCAAGCTGGTTGCGCCATTTATCCGTGCCCTTCTTAGACAACCTGGCGACAGGAAACCCCTGGGGATTGCATAAAACAACATTGTCTCCTTTGGTCACTGCATGTAACAAATCACCAGTCTGAAGCTTGCTGAGTTGTTCGTGAATCTGATCGTTGGCTGCTTTATATCCGGCGAAATCCAGGAATAAATCGTCCATGCCCAAAACATCATATTTACGGAGCAATACATGATCTTCAGGACGCTGCTCACAAGTTGTTTCGCGTTTCAACAGAAAGTCTCCAACAATAAGGCTTGAATGGGGATTCGGCGCGTCAGCACGTTCAAATAGACAGAGCGTTTCTTTCGCTCTTGTCGTGGCAACGTAATATATCCGCCGCTCTTCCTCCTGGTCCCTCTGGTTTATGCCTTTCTTCCAACAGCCACCGAGTACAAAAACATGTGCGAACTCCATTCCCTTGGCAGAATGGACTGTACTTAGGAAGATACCCGTGCCAACCGACTGTTCGCGACGCTGCTCAGCAAGCGCTTCATACACAAATTCAATGTAATATCCCACGGGAAGTTGGACATTCGTACCGATCTCTTCGCGCAATTCCTGTATGATGCCTCGCAAAAGATCCCACCAAGCATTTATCTGTTCACCTGCCAGATCATCAATAAGCGACGACAAATCTGCAGCTGTAATTAGTTCGTCATGTCGTGCCTTCATACTTGCAACCATCTGTTGTACCTCACGAACACGATACAACGGCGGTGTTTTCTCCCGGTCAAGCCCCCAAATGACCGGTATATTGTACTGTTCACATAAAGCGCGAATTGGTGCTAACTCTTCTCTTGTCCTGGCAAGCACAGCACAGTCAGCCCAGTTTAGCGGGGGATTTCTATGTTTAAGTCGCAATAATTCATCAACAAGAGAAACAGCTTGATGCGCTACATCACGGACCTGCAACAACTGGACACGCCCTTGTGCGACCGGATCAAGATCTTTCCATGATCCTCCAGCAGGAAGACTATCCCGCCCTTTATTAATTCTGATGGCATGATCGGTTTTCATGCGATCATGGTTGTGACTGATGAGAGTATTTGCAGCAGCAATGATGTGAGCAGATGAGCGATAGTTTTCTACAAGATAATAAGGCTTCTCTATCTTATAATCCGATTGGAACTGCCTGATAAATTCAACAT
This sequence comes from uncultured Geobacter sp., assembly GCA_964648885.1. GTDB lineage: Bacteria > Desulfobacterota > Desulfuromonadia > Geobacterales > Pseudopelobacteraceae > Trichlorobacter. The sequence goes on from CAZYMK010000214.1 coordinate 4,245, forward strand.
TGGCGCCCCGAAAGGTATAAATATTCTGGTCGTCGTCACCAACTGCAAGAAGCGTTAGCTTACTGTCGGGATCGCCAAGGGTTCTACCAGCGATTGCTGAAATAAGCTGGTACTGGTCCTGGTCTATATCCTGGTATTCATCAACCAGTATATGGCGGTATCCTGCTAACAGACGTTCTCTCAACTCATCACGTTCCAATCCAACAAAATTGTTTTCTCCACTCAAAAGCCGCACTGCATCAGGAATTACAGTTTTAAAGTCATCAGTATCTAGCTTTTTCCTTTCAGCCCGCTCAGCAAATGATGCACCGGTCAGTCGCATAGCAAGGCTGTGATATGTCTGAACGGTAACCCCTTTTGCATCAGGGCCTGCCAGATCGAGCAGTCGGCGGCGCAAGGTATTTGCGGCATTGCGGTTAAAACAGAGAATGAGGATACTGCGAGGCTGTGCACGTTTTACTCTCAACAAATAGGCACAGCGGTGAGCAACAACCCTGGTTTTACCTGACCCTGGTCCGGCTAACACCAGCATGTTTTCTTCAGGTAGCGCAGACACAATAGCCACTTGAGTTGGATTATTCAGATTGTCGACAATACGATGATATGATGCCTGACTTGTAGCCCTGTCGACTACATCCTTACGACCTGAGAAATACCGCTGCACAAAGGCGGTCCGATCTAAGGTGAAATATGCCGAAACCAGATTAATCGCCTGCTGAATCTTTTTAAGCCCAAGCCGTGCATATTCATTCATGACATGAACTTGGAAGGTACGTTCACGGTAGTGTTGTTCCAGGGGGCTGAAGTCCCCCTTGTTATATCGACGCTTACTCTCTTCCGGCACTATACGGATTGTCATAGCCTGACGAAAGACAGCAAGTCCCTGCTGAAGGATAACAACCTGTTGTTCGTGCAAAAACATGAGAGCGCGATCAATGGCACCGAGCACGTCTTTGAGCTGGCCACTCAGAAGAAGGTCCTCGCGGAGTGCTTGAGCAATATCGTCTATGGAGAAGTTCACCAAAAGTTCCGCGCTTGCAGCTGAGTTGTCCGGAATTTTGGCATAGAGGGCATCCAATACTACGCTGGCAACAGCACGCCTTTTTTCGGCAGTGGTTATAAGCGCTGACCAGTTACGATTTAATTTTACACGGTAGTGATCCTGGCCTAAGTAGCGAAACTCTAGACTGCCAAGGTTACCAGCCAATCCTTTGCCGTCCAAAGCAAGGCTCTTCAGTAGATTGCGTAGCACCTCGGGGATACTTGCATTTCCAGCGTCAACTAGGAGTCTGTCGGACTTGAAACAAGACTTACCATCTGCTTTTGTTGATTATTT
>CAZYMK010000215.1:0-5560 GCA_964648885.1 uncultured Geobacter sp.
CTTGGAGAGGGTCAGGATGTCGTTGATCAGGTTGGTCAGGCGCTCGGCATGGCTGCCGATCACCTCAACAAAACGGCGTGAACGGTCACCGGACTCTTCCAGTGCGCCATCCAGCAGGGTCTCGGCATAGCCCTTGATCACCGCCACCGGGGTGCGCAGTTCGTGGGAGACGTTGGCCACAAAGTCGCGTCGCATGGTCTCCACCCGTTTCAGGTCGCTGATATCATGGAAGACCGCCACGGTGCCCCGTTTGCCGTTGTCGCCGGAAAGTGGTACCCAGTGGGCCATCAGCACCAGGTTGGTGGCCGGGATGGTGATCTCGCAGCTGATTTCATGACCTGATTCACGCTGTTCTTCAAAGGCCTGCAGCAGGTCGGGATGGCGGCAGACCTCCACCAGCGGGCGCCCCTCCACATCCCCCTGCAGCCCGAACTGTTTGCGGCAGGCCGGGTTGATCAGCATCACCGTGCCACGAGTATCGGTAACCATCACCCCTTCGCCCATGCCGCGCAGAATGGCGGCCAGGCGCTGCTGTTCAGAGCTGAGCTTGTGCATCTGCTCTTCAATCCGGCCGGCCATTTCATTCAGCACGCCGGCCAGGTAGTCAAACTCGGTCCCCTTGCCGGCGGGGATCCGTACCCCACGCTCACCAACCCCGATCCGGGCTGCTGCATCGGCGATTTCGCGCAGCGGCCGGGCCGTGATGTTGGAAAAGAGCATGCTCAAGAGCAGCGACAGGGCGATCACGGCGATGACCTCTCCCCACAGCAGCTGCTGCAGGTTCTGTCTGGCAGCGTCCAGTGCATCAAGGGGCAGGGCCAGGCGGAGAAACGAGACGTCGCCGACAGGCAACGGGAGCGCCACATAGAGCATGGTTGCCCGTATCGTGTCCGAATAACGTACCGTGCTGCCGGTGCCGCTCTTCAGGGCCTGCTGTACCTCTGGACGTTGCAGGTGGTTATCGATTGATGGTACCAGGTCTTTACGCACATCCGATTCGCCAAGCACTCTGCCGTCTGCGGCAATCAGGGTCACGCGGGCCTTCATGGCCGCACCCAGCTTGTGAGCCAGATCCTGATGCGGTGTGCCCTTGTACTGTTCGACCAGCAGACGGGCCAGCTTGGCCTGCTGCAACAGGTTGGAGCGGCTTTCGTCGATCAGGCGTTGCTTGAGCAGGTGGTTGAAATAGGTAAAACCGCCAAATATGATCAGCAGCGAGAGGGTAACGTAGGAGATAAACAGCTTCCAGCGGAATGACATCGATTACTCCTCCAGTTTATAGCCGAAGCCGCGCACGGTCTTGATCATCTCCCCGGCCTCCCCCAGCTTGTTCCGCAGACGGGTGACATGGGTGTCCACCGTGCGGGTATCGCCTACAAAGTTATAGCCCCAGACATCCTGCAGGAGCAGTTCCCGCTTCATGACCCGGCCACTGTGCTCGGCCAGATAGAGCAGCAGCTTAAACTCGGTGCTGGTCAGTTCTACCTCGTTGCCGGCCACCGTTACCCGGTGGCTGCCACAGTCGATGACAACCGTCCCTGCCGTGATCTGACGGTCACTGCAGGTGATGTCCTGACTGCTGCGCCGCATGATGGCCTTGATCCGCAGCATCAGCTCGCGCATGGAAAACGGCTTGACAATATAGTCGTCGGCCCCCATCTCAAAACCGACCACCCGGTCGATCTCATCACCCCGGGCGGTCAGCATCAACACTGGTATGGCCCGGGTCTTGTCGCTGTGCCGCAGGGAAGAACAGACCTCGGTCCCCATCATGCCCGGCAGCATCAGATCCAGCAGGACCAGGTCCGGCAACTCACGCCGGGCGGTCTCCAGACCTTCCAGACCGTTACCGGTCAGCAGCACCTGGTAGCCTTCCTTCTCAAGGTTGTAGGCCAGCAGTTCGGCCATGTCCCGTTCATCCTCGATAATCAGCACTTTTTTCATCAATGGCTTCTCCTGTGCAGGATTATTCATCTGCAGGTTGTCACCGTACCAGCTTAAGGTTACAGAACGGTTACACGCAGGCAAAAGTTGTGTGGCAAAAACCGAAAAAGGCTGCCCCGTTCTGGAGACAGCCTCTGATGCACAGGCACATCACAACCGGGTAACCGTTTTGTTTCGGTTATCCGGGTTGGCTCACTCAGGATGCCGGAGGTTTTGAAAAGAGTGCCTCGTGCAGGTTGACCGTGTGATTCTTGATCCGCCGCAGGGCGACCGCCATGTCGCTGAAGGTCAGGGCCGGCAGTGCGCCACAGCAGCCTGCCTTCATCCGCTTGAGGTGGTTGTCGCGAATAGCATCGGCAAGATCGTTGAGGCGATGGGCCTCGTCATAGATTTTACGGCTGCTGTCAATCTCTTCACTTTTGAAATCATTGCTCACCAGCATGAAGAAGGTAAAGACCTCGCGATGGAAATCGAGAATATCCTTCCAGGCCTCCTGGCTGAAGTCCAGCTCATGCTTGTCAAGGCGCTTCATGTATGAGCAGAGCGAGGCAGCATAATCGGCAATCGATTCCAGTTCGTCGGCAGCCCGCACATAGCTGAAGGCCCGATCTGACTGGCTATTGCTGGCGTTGCCCGCCTGCATCAGGGTGACAACAAAGGTGGTGATTTCGTGTTGCATCACATCGGTTTCTTCTTCAATCGCCGTGACCTTGCGGTAGAAACGGTCACGCCCTTTCAGGTCGCGCTGCAGATAGCTGCCGGCGTGTCGCAGGGCCTTGTGCACCCTGGCCTGCATCCGCTTGAGCTCTTCAAAAACCATTGAAACACCCATGGATACCGGAATGGTACCGGGCGATCCGATATATTTGAAGCCGCCCCGTGCCGCCCCTTCCCGCTCCGGCACTATCTTGGTCACCAGTCTGGCCAGCTGGCCAAGAAACGGCAGCACAAACAGGGTGGCCGTGATATTGAAAGCCGAGTGCGCCATGGCGATGTGTGCGGCAATATAGGGATAGTTTCCCTTACCATCAACAAAGCTTGACTCCCCCGGCACAAACTGTTCAATCAGATCGACATAGGTTGAAAAAAAGGAAATGATGATGACAACGCCCAGCACATTAAAGACGGTGTGGGCCATGGCTGCCCGGCGGGCGTTAATGGTACCGCCGATGGCGGCGAGCTGTGCGGTAATGGTGGTGCCGATATTCTCCCCCATGACCAGGGCAATGGCGGTGTAGAGCGGAATGGCCCCGGTTGCTGCCAGAGCGATGGTGATGCCGAGCATTGCCGAACTGCTCTGGATAACCATGGTCATCAGGCAGCCGATTACCACACAGCCGAGGACACTCAGCAGCGTGCGGCCATCCAGGGTCAGCATCAGGTTCATGAAACCTTCGTCTTTACGCAGTGGCTTGAAGGCATCGCTCATGATCTCAAGACCAAAAAACACCAGCCCCAGGGCAACCAGCACCTTGCCAGTGGCAGAAATCACATCGTTTTTTGAGAACAGCATCGGAAAAATGCCAATTCCAATCAACAGCAGCCCGTACTTGCCGATCTGGATCGCCAGGATCCAGCCGGTAATGGTGGTGCCGATATTGGCCCCCAGGATCACGCCGATCGCCTGGGTCAACTGCATCAACCCGGCATTGGTAAGACCCACCACCATAACGGTGGTGATCGAAGATGACTGGACAAAGCTGGTGACAACAAGGCCCACCAGGACAGCAAAAAAACGGTTGGCCGTTAAAGACGCGATCGCTTTACGGATCAGCCCGCCCGAAAGCATCTGCAGACTGTCTGAAAGGAATTTCATCCCCAGGAGGAAGACTCCCAGACCGCCGATTACTGTATACCCCATCTTGAATGGTTCAATCATTACTGTACCCTTGTGGTTTTTTTGAGTGTAAGCTGCTCACAACAAGCGGCAGTATGCTACAGATATGTTACGGATATGTAAAGAGGGCGATGTGTCGGGCACCAGGAAAGTACCGGCAGGGTGGTTTGTGCGCGGCCAGTCTGCTGGTAGTGGCTTGTTATGACTATATAAAATTCACATTTAGGGGCTGTAACCGTTATGACACAAACGCTGCGTGCTGTTCGCTGGCGGCTTTTCTGTACCCTGGCCTTGCTGTATATCCTGGTCTACTTTTACCGGGTATCACTGGCCGTGGTTTCTGAGGATGTCAGCCGTGACCTGGCCCTGACACCGGAACAGCTGGGCTCCCTGGCCGGGGTGCTGTTTTATGTCTATGCTGTGGCGCAGCTGCCGCTGGGGCCGCTGATCGACCGAGTCGGGCCACGTCTGGTGATGTCAGTCTGCGGGCTACTGACCACGATGGGGGGAATCCTGTTTGCCCGAGCCGAGCAGCTGGCAACCGCCATGGCCGGCCGGGTGTTGATCGGTGTTGGCACCGCCTCGGTTCTGATGGCTACCTTTACGCTCTTCAGCCGCTGGTACACCCGGCAGGAGTTCAGCCGCGTGTCAGGATTGATGGTGTCAGTGGGTAATCTGGGTAATCTGGCTGGAACAGCTCCCCTGGCGTTTGCGGTCGGATGGCTTGGGTGGCGGGATTCGTTTCTGGTGATTGCCCTGCTGCAGGGGCTGGTAACGCTCCTGGTCTTTCTGAAGGTGCAGGATCAACCGCCAATGGCGGCTGAACAGGAGCTGGTCCGTGATCAGGCTGCACCGACCATGCTGCAGGCATGGGGTGTGCTGGCCCGCGACCGTTCCTTCTGGCTGCTGACCGGTGTGGCTTTTTTCTGGTACGGCAACTACCTGGCAGTGCAGGGGTTGTGGGGCGGCCCCTATCTGATGCACCTGCTGCAGCTGTCCCGGGAAGGGGCAGGCCAGATGCTGATGTGGACCTCGGTGGGATTTATCATCGGCTCGCCGCTGATGGATACTCTGGCCCGACGGCTGTTCCGCTCCTACAGCCGGACCCTGCTGGCCGGTCAGCTGTGCCTGACCGTACTGATGACCGGCTTCCTGGGGTGGCTGCCGCTGCTGTCAGGCTGGGCCATGGCCTGCTACTTTTTGATGATAGGGCTGACCGTCTCCAGCGGGGTGATGATCTACCCGATTATCCGTCAGAGCATACCGGTAGCCATGGTGGGTACCGGCCTGACCTCGCTTAACTTCTTTGTGCTGCTGGGGGCTGCCACAACGCAGCAGCTTATGGGAGTGATGATTGAACGCAGCGGAGGCTACACCCAGGCCGGGTTCAGGGCTGCCTTTGCCCTGCCGGCAGCAGGGCTCTTGGTAGCCTGTCTGTTGTTTTTGTTGGTGCGCAACAGCCCGACAGGCGCTGAGTAATTTCAATTCCTGCTCAAGGTGAGGCCGTGTCAGATGGCTTTGTATCCAAGTTGCAGGATGGGGGGTGGTGGGCTGTGCAAGGTCATGGCCTCGTTAGTGACCGGATGCAGGAAGCCCAGTTGAGCCGCATGCAGGTGGTAGCCGGGATCACCGGGTAGTGCCGTGCAGTGGGGCAGCGGGAGGCCATTGCTGCCGTAGAGTGGATCACCCGCCAGGGGATGACCGGCTGCAGCCAGGTGGATTCTGATCTGGTGGGGCCGTCCGGTGCTGATCAGTACCGCGCAGAGAAACCGGTCAGGC
>CAZYMK010000216.1:0-321 GCA_964648885.1 uncultured Geobacter sp.
TGCCGATTGTCCTTCCAGCATGGCAACGATCGGACGGACCTGGTCGTCTTCCAGCAGGATCAACGGCTGGCCGGCCTTGACCGTTTCACCATCCTTGACCAGTATCTTTTTGACAATCCCTCCCTCAAGGTGCTGAACCGCCTGCCGCTTCCCCTTAAAGGTCACTTCTCCCTGGGTAATGACGGCGGAGTGCAGCGGCGCCAGCCAGGCCCAGAGGCTAAAACTGCCAATAAAGAGGGCCAGAAGCCCAGCCCCCACCAGAATGATGGAACGGGGTGAGACATTGGTCTCACGGGTTGCGTCGCTTAACAGTCTAGCCAT
>CAZYMK010000216.1:357-3873 GCA_964648885.1 uncultured Geobacter sp.
GGACCAAACAGGGCCACCGTGCCGTTCTGCATCACCAGCAGCTTGTCCACATTGGCCAGCAGGTTGATTTTATGGGTAATCACCACGGTGGTGACGCCGGTCTGCTTCAAATATGCCATGGCCCGCAGCAGTGAGACTTCACCTTCTGCATCAAGGCTTGCGTTCGGTTCATCCAGCACCACCAACTTCGGGTTGCCGTACATGGCCCGGGCCAGACCGACCCGCTGACGCTGGCCCCCTGACAACACCCCGCCTGCCATACCGATCTGGGTATCGTACCCGTTGGGCATGGTCAGGATCATCTCATGCATCCCGGCCAGTTTGGCGGCCATAATCACCTTTTCGGAGTCAGGCTCTTCAAGGCGGGCGATGTTCTCGGCAATGGTGCCGGAAAACAGCTCGATATCCTGGGGCAGATAGCCCAGATAGGGCCCCAGCCTGTCCTTGGGCCAGGAACTCATGTCGGCGCCGTCCAGCCGGACCTTGCCGGAAAGCGGTTGCCAGACCCCCATCAACAGGCGGGCCAGGGATGATTTGCCGGCGGCGCTGGGAACGATGATTCCCAGCGATTCCCCGGCAGCCAGGCCAAAGCTGACATTCTGCAAGATCACCTTGTTGGTGGATCTGATCCCGAAGGAGACCTGCTCCAGGGAGATCTGGCCGGTTGGCGGCGGCAGTTCCATGGTGGGCAGCTCCATGGCCTGAACCTTGATAAAGGCGTCAAGCCGGCCGTATGCCGCCTTGGCCTCCTGCAACCCCTTCCAGCTGCCGATCAGCAATTCGATCGGCCCCAACGCCTTGCCCAGCACAATCGTGCCGGCGATCATCATGCCGGCCGAAAAGCTGGGATCATGGAGCACGATATAGGCGCCTACCCCAAGCCCTATGGACTGGAGAAACTGACGGGTAAACTTGGTGACGCCTCCTATCCCGCCGGCCCGGTTACTGGCCTTGGTCTGCAGGGCCACCACCTTGTCGTTCAGCATGGCCCAGCGCCTGGTCAGCCCGCCCAGCATACCCATGGCGTTGACCGCCTCGGCATTGCGCAGCGAGATCTCGACATACTGGGAGGCAGCCCTGCCAACGGCATTGGCATCATTCAAGGGGCCCTTGCTCAGGTATTCCGTCAGCACCGTAAGGATCAGCATGATCACGGCCCCAACCAAAGCCACCACAAACAGGGCCGGATGCATGATATACAGGATGATCATGGCAACCGGCATCCAGGGGGCGTCAAAAAAGGCAAAGATACCGGCGCCGGTCAGGAAGGATTTGATCGAGTTCAGGTCCTTCAGGCCGTAGGCGTACTGATTCCCCTCCGGTGAACTGCCCCCTTCCAGCATCTTTTTCAGCAGATAGGGGGACAGCATGGCATCAATGGCATTATTGGCCTTTACCAGCAGACGGGAACGGACCAGCTCAAGCCCCCCCATCAGTACCAGGGCAGCTGCCAGCATGATGGTGATCATCCAGAGGGTCTCTTCGCTGCGGCTGCCCAGCACCCGGTCATAGACCTGCAGCATGTACAGCGAAGGGGTCAGCAGCAGCAGGTTGATCACAAAACTGAAACAACCGGCTGCCACAAAAAACATGGCAAATTTACGGATAAAAGCTCGCATGGAATTCCTTTACTGACCAGAATGGGTATAACAAAACAATACTGCAGTAAACTTATGAAATATAAGGAGCCCATCGGCGAATGTCAACCTGCCGACCTATTAATTTACCCCCGAAGCCGCTGTGAGGCTGTAATGTCAAGCAGTTAATAGTTGACCAGCTAACGGGTTGGTTATATATACTATCTTTTTTTTACCAGATCACCTGCCAGACGGTACGATCAGTATGCAACGAATTCCGGCAAGACTATCCGAAAGGCCTGCTTTCTCTTGATCAATCTCCCCCTTGTTATCGAGCTGACCAAACGGGATTACCATGAACGCTATGCCGGATCGCTGCTCGGCACGGGTTGGGCCTTTATCAAGCCGCTGGTGCCGCTGTTCATCTATATCATCATCTTTGGCAAGCTGATGGGAAGCCGTCTGCCCGGCGCTTCAGGCACCTTCTCCTACAGTATCTATCTTGCCAGCGGACTGATCCCCTGGCTGACCTTTGCCGCCTGTGTGCAACGGGGCGCCTCGGTATTCCTGGACAAACGCCATATCATCGCCAAGGTGCATGTTTCGCTCCCCTCGCTGCTGGTGTTTGTCAATCTGGCGGAGATTATCACCTATGCTATTACCATGGGCTTCTTCATGCTGTTTCTGCTGCTGATTCCGTACCAGTTTTCCTACTATTTTTTCCTGTTGCCCCTTATCTTTTACCTGCAGCAGGTACTGGCCTTCGGCCTGGGTATGCTGATGGCGGTGCTGGTGGTTTTTTTACGTGATCTTAAAGAGTTGCTGGATATTGCCATACAGCTCTGGTTCTGGTCCACACCGATTGTCTATGTCCGGGATATCCTGCCCGGTATTGCCCGGAAGGTTCTGGCGCTCAACCCGTTTTCCATCATCACCGATGCCTATCATGCCATCTTTGTGTATGGCGCCATGCCTGACTGCAAAGCACTGGCCGTCGTGTCGGTATGCGCCCATCTGCTGATCTGCGCCGGCTATCTTGCGGCCCGGCATCTGGAACGGGACATCCGGGATCTGTTGTAATGCGTGTGGCCACCCTCCTTGTCATCTGGACGTTATGCGCTGCCCTGGCGGTCCGGGGGCTTACCCGGCTGCCTGCCGGAAGCCGCCGGGTCCTTTTGTTTATCCTGATCAGCGGCTGCTGGCTGACCGGCTTTTTTATGCTGCTGGCCTCCCTGACGGGCAGGACGCAGCCATGATTGATGTCCGTAATCTGACCAAACGCTACCGGCTTTATGCCAAACCTTCCGACCGGCTGTGGGAGGCGCTCATCCGTACCCCCCGCCACCGTGAGTTTAACGCCCTGGACCGGATCAGCTTTCATGTTTCGCAGGGGGAAACACTCGGTATCATTGGCGTAAACGGTTCCGGAAAATCAACCCTGCTGAAGATACTGACCGGCGTCATTGTACCTGATGCAGGCGAAATCAAGATTGCCGGACGGATTACCGGCCTCCTGGAACTGGGCACCGGCTTCAATCCCGACTTCTCCGGCCGTGACAATATCTTTATGAACGCCGCTTATCTGGGGATGTCCCGTGAAGAGACGCAGGGCAAGCTGGAGCAGATCATCGCTTTTTCAGAGCTGGCAGATTTTATGGAAGAGCCGCTGAAAAACTATTCCTCCGGCATGGTCATGCGGCTGGCCTTTTCAGTGGCTATCCATGCCGAACCGCGCTGTTTTCTGGTTGATGAGGCGCTGGCCGTGGGTGATGCCCATTTCCAGCAGAAATGCATCGCCCGGATCCGCGAGTTCAAGGCCACCGGCGGAACGATCCTGCTGGTATCCCATGACCTTTCCGCCATCAAGACGCTCTGCGACCGGGTCATGCTGCTGGATCGGGGGGAGCTGCTGGAGATCGGCGAGCCGGATGCGGTGGTA
>CAZYMK010000216.1:3883-4528 GCA_964648885.1 uncultured Geobacter sp.
AGTGGTAAACCGCTACAACTACCTGCTGGCCTGCTACGGCGAGGATGGCAAACGCCTTGCCAAGGCCCCGGAAGGCTCTTACGGAACCTTTGACGCGCGGATCGTTGATCTTGCGATCAGCGGGGCCGACTCCGGAGCGGACCTGATCAGTTCCGGCGAGGAATGCCAGATCAGACTGACGCTTGAGGCCGGCTGTGACCTTGAGGCGGTAACCGTCGGTATTCTGATCCGTGACCGGTTTGGACAGGACATCTACGGCACCAACACCGATTGCATGGGTATCCCGCTCTCCCTTAAGGCCGGCGAACGCCGGCTGGTTATGTTCAGTTTCCCCCTGCAACTGCAGACGGGAAAATACAGCCTGACCGCCGCACTGCATACAGACCGGGTCCATAACCATACCTGCTATCACTGGCTGGACAATGCCTTGTCGTTTGAGGTCGCCGGCCTGCGCGGCACCCATTTTTCAGGCATTACCAACCTGCAGGCCCGCTTTTGTATCAGTCCAGAAGAGGAGGCATCGTGAGTTTCCCTGCCGACCCGACAGCGCAGACAGTATGTACCAGAGAACAGTTGTATACCTTGCCGGATGCAGCCTTTGTCAGCCACTGCTACCAGCTGGTGTTGGGACGGGAGGCGGATCCC
>CAZYMK010000216.1:4538-5559 GCA_964648885.1 uncultured Geobacter sp.
GGCTGCAGACCCGCTCCGGGCTGATTCTGCAGCTGCTGGAAAGCCCGGAGGGATATTCCCGTGACAGACTTCCCGACTGGCTGACTGCAGGGCTGACGCCGCCGTCAGGATCGTTTGCCGCCAGACTCGTCCGCCGCTTACGCGCCCTGAGCCGTCTGCATACCCTGCCGCAGATACTTGCACAGCTAGCCGGCAGGACTGAGGCAGTTTCCCAACAGCGGATGGCTCTTTTGAACAGTGCCATCAGGCAGCTTGAAACAAAGACCGCACTCCTCGATGATCAGCTGGCAGAGCTGCAAACAGCCCAAACCTTTCACCAGGTCCGGCTTGACCGGCTTGAGCCGTCCACTGAAATGCTCTGCAGGGATATCCGCAGCGCCCTGGGGGAATACCGCCGCCAGGCCCTGCAAGATGCGGTGCCCCACGCCGCGACAACAACTGCGGGGGAGGCAGTGACGGGGGACTCTGAAGGCAGTTGTCTCCCGGCGGCGACCTATGCCTCGTTTGAGGAGCTGTTCCGGGGTGATATGGCAACGGTGGCAGATGGTCTGCGGCTCTACCTGCCCCTGGTACGGGAGGCCTGCCGGAAAAACCCGGGGTTGCCGACGCTTGATCTTGGCTGCGGGCGGGGAGAATGGCTGGATCTGCTGACTGCGGAACGTCTGGACGGGAGCGGTGTTGAACTGAACCCCCTGTTTACAGAAGCCCTGACTGCCCGTGGACATACCGTCCTGCAACAGGATGTCATGACGGCGCTGGCAACCTTTGCCCCTGGCAGCGTTGCGGCCGTAACCGGCTTCCATCTGATCGAACACCTGCCGCCAGCAGCCTGGGTTCCCCTGCTCGACGGGATTCACCGGGTACTTGCACCCGACGGGATTGTGCTGCTGGAGACTCCCAACCCCCGCAATATTCTGGTGGGGGCCTGCGATGTCCACCGCGATCCCGGTCACCGGAACCCGGTGTTTCCTGACACCCTGGCATTTCTCGGACGCTCGCGGGGGTTTGAGGATTCGGCATG